>NZ_JBARZC010000318.1:0-8813 GCF_049649345.1 Henriciella sp.
GTCCAGGCTGGCGCTCAAGCGACAGCGCCTGACCTTTCACGCACGCGCTGACCCCTGTCTCCTCGCGGCCGCGCGCCCAGACGAGTTGGGTGAGATTGCCAGTTCCAGATTTCTGACGCGCGTCCTCAAGAGAAACGACATCTTCCCGGATGAGCTGCCCGCCCATCTGTTGCACAGCAGACCGGAGCGCGGTCAGCAATTTGCGGTTGTCGACCTGATGATCGCTCTCGATTTCCAGAACGCCGCGCACGTCACGCGAAAGCCCAAATCGTTCCCGCGCGGTTTGCAGGATCAGCCAGCGTGCGACTTCGCCGCGTTCAGCGAGCGCTGACTTCAGCGCGTCCAGCGCCGCGGTTTCACCGCCGCTTCTGGCAAGCGCCAGGGTCGGGTCCCTGCGATAGCCGACTGGCAGGCCGCTGTCTTCCTGGACGGCGCGGGCAAATCCCGGCCAGAGGCCTGCGCTCTCAAAGCAGAGATCGCCGAGGCCTGATTCTGCCTCTTCCTCGTGCAGGAACATTTCATAGGCCGGGCCAAGCATGCCTGCGGCCGCCCAGCTCGTCGAGGCGTTGGCATGCCGCCCATCAAACAGCGTGACCTTATGGCCCCGGCGCAGAAGCTCATAGGCGCAGGACAGGCCGATAATGCCCGCCCCTGCGACGCCGACCCTCATGGCTGATAGCTCTGACATGATGCCTCCTGAGACTGTTTTCCGATATAGGCCCCGCGCCGCCGCGTCACCAGCCGGACTCTCAGGCAAGGCGTATTGACGCGCCCCTGCTTGTGACACTCTGACCCGCCCAGTTGCGAATGCTTCTCATTTGTGAGAAAGCCACTACATGTCTCTTATGAAACCTTTTCTCTGCATGACGGGTCTCGCGCTGGCACTGGTGGCGTGTTCCCCGAATTCGACAGGCGGCGGCACTGAGCCGTCTCCTGAAATCGAGCCCGGCACGAACGGGACTCTCCGCATCTATTCAGCCCGGCACTATGATTCTGACCGGCTGATGTATGAGGCGTTCGAGCGCCAGTCCGGCATCCGCGTGCTGTTCCGCGAAGCCGGCGCCAACCAGCTGCTTGAGACGATGAAGGCTGAAGGCGAAAACAGCCCGGCTGACCTGATCATAGCCTCTGATGCCGGCGCGCTCTGGCGGTTTGAGAATGCTGGTTTGACGCAGGCCCTTCCCGAGGGCGAGTTCGAAAGCCGGATCCCAGCGCGCCTTATCGATGACAAGCGCCAATGGGTCGGCCTCGCTCGCCGGATCCGCGGCGTCGCCTATGATCCCGAGCGCATTCAGCCCGACCAGGTCGATGAATGGTCTGATCTTGCAGACCCGTCGCTCGAAGGCGAGGTTTGCGCCCGGTCTTCCACCAATATCTACAATCTCTCCCTGATGGGCGAGATGATCGAGCGCTGGGGCGCCGAAAAGGCGAAGGCCTGGGCCGAGGCCGTTGTCACCAATATGGCGCGCTCGCCCCAAGGCGGCGATACTGACCAGATCGAAGCGGTAGCAGCCGGGCTGTGCGGCGTTGCCATCACAAATCATTATTACTGGGTGCGGATGACCGAAAGCGGGTCTGCCTCGACGCGAGACGCCGCTGGCGCAACCGAACTCATCTTCCCGACCTTTGGAGACGGCTCGGGCGCGCACGTGAACATCACTGGCGCCGCGCTCGCGGCGAATGCGGAAAACACAGACAATGCGCTGCAATTCCTGGAATTCCTGCTCACCGATGAGGGCCAGGGCCTGCTTGTTGACGAGACCAAGGAAATCCCTGTGATGGACAGCGCGCACCGGCCTGAAGGGCTCGACCTGATCCCGGACATTGAGCCGTCGGATACACCGCTCAGCGTTTTTGGCGAGCATCAGGCTGAAGCCCAGCGTATCTTCGACGAAGCCGGCTGGGACTAGCTACGCACCTGATGCAAACCTCCTCCCTCCCTTTCAGTCTGCGCGGACGGTTGACCAGCACGCCGGTCATCACCCTGATCGCCTCTCTGGTGATCGGGGCGCCTGTCCTCGTCGCCTTGACGAGCGGGCTGATCGGAGGCGGCGGTGAGTCCTGGGCGCATATCGTGTCGACACAGCTGATGGGCTATACGCTGACAACGCTCGGCGTTCTGGCGCTGACGACGCTGTTCATCCTGCTCTTTGCCGTGCCGGCGGCGTGGTTTGTCAGCCTGTACGACTTTCCCGGACGCGGCTTTTTTGAATGGGCGCTCATCCTGCCCCTGGCAGCGCCGGGCTATGTGCTTGCCTATGCATGGGCCGACATCATGGATGTTGCAGGCCCAGTCCAGTCCCTCCTGCGCGACACGACAGGCCTCTCGGCACGCGATTACTGGTTCCCGAGCCTTTATTCGGTCCCCGGCCTCTCCTTCGTGCTCGCCTGCGCGCTGTTTCCCTATGCCTATCTGACCGCGCGCGCGGCCTTTTCCAATCTGTCGCTGTGCACGATTGAAGCGGCGCGCAGCCTTGGGGCGTCTCCACGCAGGATCTTCCTCACCGTTGCCTTGCCGGCTGCCCGCCCCGCCATTTTCGCAGGCCTTGCCCTCGCGCTCATGGAGACGGCTGCAGACTATGGCGCGGCCAGCTATCTCGGCGTGCAAACATTAAGCGTCGGCATTTTCAGGGCGTGGCACAGCTTCAGCGAACCGGCTGTTGCGGCGCGGCTCGCCTTCCTCCTCATCCTGATCGCCTTTGGCCTGCAATTCATCGAGCGCGCCTCGCGCGGCAAGGGCGGCACGCAGCAGACCGCCACACGCTGGCGGACCCCGCGCCGGCAGACGCTCTCCGGCCGCAAGGGCCTTCTGGTAACGGCAGGCTGCGCTGCGACCCTCGCGCTCGCCTTTATCCTGCCGGTCAGCCGCCTTCTCTGGCTCAGCCTAGAGACAGGCCTTGGCCATGGTGTCGTCTGGCGGCCCTTCATGAACTCGATCATTCTTGCCACCGCGGGCTCAGCGCTCGCCTTTCTCCTCGCGCTCGCTGTCGTCATTGGCGCGCGGCAGAACCGGGTAGGCCAGTTGCTAGGCCGGATCGCGGCAGGCGCCGGCTATGCCGCGCCGGGGATCGTGCTGGCGCTTGGCGCGCTTTTCATCCTGTCCTGGACGAGCTTTTCGGTGGCAGGGCCTGCCGCTCTCATCCTGCTTGTCTGGATCTATGCGAGCCGGTTTACCGCCGCAGGGGCCGAA
This sequence comes from Henriciella sp., assembly GCF_049649345.1. Classification (GTDB taxonomy): domain Bacteria; phylum Pseudomonadota; class Alphaproteobacteria; order Caulobacterales; family Hyphomonadaceae; genus Henriciella. Next base: position 3,191 of record NZ_JBARZC010000318.1, read on the forward strand.
CCCCTGAGCGCGGCCTTCTCTCGCGCGCCGGCCAATCTCGGCTATGCCGCAAGCAGCCTTGGGGCGAACCGTTTCCAGCGCCTCATGCGCGTCGACCTGCCTGTTGCGCTCTCGGGGGCTTCGGCGGCCGCGATCATCCTGTTCGTCGAAATGCTGAAAGAGCTGCCGGCAACGCTCATGCTGCGCCCGTTCAACTGGGACACGCTGGCGGTGCAGGCCCATGCCTATGCCAGCGATGAGCGGCTTGCCGCGGCGACCTTGCCATCGCTCCTCATCACAGCCGCAGGGCTGATCCCGGTCATTCTGCTGTCGGTGCAGATGACCAGGGCCGGGCAAGCCAGGGCGGCAGGATGAGCGGCATTTCCCCTCTCCGTGCCGTTGGCGTCTCGCGCCAGTATGGCGACAAGCTTGTGGTGAACAATGCCACGCTGACCTTGCACCCCGGCGAGATCACGGCGCTGCTTGGCGTCTCGGGCGCCGGCAAGTCCACCCTGCTGCGCCTCCTGGCCGGCCTTGAACCGCTAACATCAGGCGAGATCCGCCTTGGCGATAACCTGTTATCGTCAAAGGCGATCCAGATCCCCGCTGAAGACCGCCATATCGGGCTCATCTTCCAGGATTTTGCCCTCTTCCCGCATCTGAATGCGATCGACAATGTCGGTTTCGGCCTGTCGCGCAAGCAGAAGTCGGACCGCAAGCAGATTGCGCTCGAATGGCTCGACAGGCTCGGCCTGTCGCACCGCGCCGAAGCTTTTCCGCACCAGCTTTCAGGCGGCGAACAGCAACGCGTCTCCATCGCTAGGGCGCTTGCCGCAAAGCCGGTCGCCATCCTGATGGACGAGCCCTTCTCCGGCCTTGACGTAACCCTCAAGAGCGAAGTGCGGCGGATCGCGCTCGACGCGGTCGCGAGCGCCGGCATTCCGGCCCTGCTGGTCAGTCATGACGCTTCTGAAGCGATGCGTGATGCGGACAGGATCGCTGTGATGAAACACGGCCGGATCCTGCAGGAGGACACGCCCGAGGCGCTCTACATGCATCCGGGCACACTATCCGTCGCCCGCGCGCTCGGCCCGCTGCAGAGCATTCGCCGCGACCTGTTACCGGAGGCCTGGCGCAGCGCGTTGCCCGAGGCAGAGACCTATTGCGTGCGGCCTGAAGCGATCCGGCTGTCACCGGACGGCGAGGCGAGCTTCAAAGTCGTCCGCTCACAGCGCACATCGACCCTGATCGAGCTGAAGCTGGAAAGCGAGACCGGCGCGGTGTTTTCCGCCGTCGCCATGGGGCCTCACAAGCCCGTTGCGGGCAATGAAATCCGCGCGACCCTGTCGCCGGAATTTGCATTTATCCTGCCGGATGATGACAGCTGACATCTCAGTTATCGGCAGCTTCGCGTCTCGCCTTTGCCGCATTCTTTGCTTAGGTTCTGCGACGATAGACGGGACATCTTTATGACTTTTCGCTTCTTAAGGGCCGCTTTCTTCAGCCTCATCGGTCTGGCAACGATCGCAGGCGCCAATGCCCAAAGCCTCATTCGCGATGCTGAAATCGAGACGACGCTGCGCGAGTGGACGGACCCGATCCTGGAGGTTGCAGGGCTGACACCGAGCGATGTCGGTCTCTATATCATCAATGATCCGAGCCTGAACGCCTTCGTCGCGAACGGTCAGCGCATACACTTGCATACCGGCCTGATTATCGCGGCTGAAACGCCGGGCCAGATCAAAGGCGTCATCGCGCACGAGACCTGCCACATCGCCTGTGGTCACTCAGTCTCGCGGAGCCGGGCAGCCAGCGTCGCCAGCCGGCCTGCACTCGTCTCTATCGGTCTTGGTGTGCTCGCCATTGCAGCCGGAGCCGGGGATGCCGGCGCGGCCCTTATCGCAAGCTCCCAGCAATTTGCGGCGCTCAATTTCTTCGTTCACACGCGCGCTGAGGAAGCGACCGCAGACGCCGCTGCAATTTCCTATCTCTCGCAGCTTGGCGAGTCGCCCGCCGGCATCGTCGAATTCTTTGAGAAGTACCGCTACCAGGAAGTGCTCTCCGAGGCTCGCCGCTTTCCCTATTTCCGCTCCCACCCGCTAGCCTCGGACCGGATCAGAACGACACGTTCGCTGGCCCAGGATACCGGCCTGATGGATGTGCCGACAGATCCCAAGACCCAGCGCGAGTTCGACCTGATGCAAGCCAAACTGATCGGCTTCCTCGAGCCGCTGGCACGGGTCTACCAGAAATATCCGATCGGCGATGACAGTGAAGCGGCCCGCTACGCGCGCGCCATCGCCTCCATGCAGTCAGCCGATCTGACCGCGACCCTGAAAGAGATCGATTCCCTGCTCGAGGAATTCCCGGAAAACCCTTACTACTGGGAACTCAAGGGGCAGGCCCTGTTCGAAATGGGCAAGGCGGCCGACTCGGTCGAACCCCACGCCAAATCGCTCCAATACCTGCCCGACCACCCCCTGCTTTTGATCAATTATGCTCGGTCGCTTATCGCACGCGGCGAGGAGGGCGATCTCGATGCCGGTGAAGAAGCCCTGCGCGATGCACTGATCAAGGAGCCTGACAATTCCTTCGCCTGGTCGCAGCTGGCCATCGCGCTGGAAAAGCAGGGCGAGCGCCCGGAAGCTGAACTCGCCACAGCAGAATCTGCCTACCATATCGGTGACTATCAGCGCGCCTATATCTTCGCCCAGCGGGCGTTGCAGGATCTGCCACAGGGCTCGTTCGAAGCGCGCCGCGCGGCCGATATCCGCAATGTCACCGACCCTGCCCTGCCAGAGAACCGCGACTATTGGCGCCGCGGCTAAGCCATCGCCATCACGCATTTGTCAGCAGACCGGCGCTCGCAGTTGAGGCGATGTCAACTTATTAGTCTTATAAACACCCCTTCGAATCACTCGCCTGAGGCCATGCCATGACCCGTAAATTTGCTCCGCTCACCGCTCTCGCTCTCATCGCCCTGACACCAGCCTGCGCGCAGGGAGATGTCGATGCCACCGACAAGGAAGCCGTTCAGGAGATCGTTCGCGACTATATTCTCGAGAACCCTGAAATCATCGAGGAAGCGCTGATCGCGCTCTCACAGAAGCAGGCCGCTGCCGAGGAAGACGCTGTCCGTCAGGCGATCGACGACAATCGCGACGCGATCTTCAACAGCGACGCAGACTATTCAGTCGGCCCGGACGATGCCGAAATCACAGTTGTCGAATTCTTCGATTACCGCTGCGGCTACTGCAAGCGCTCGCTCGACTGGACGATGGCTCTGCCCGACGATTATGACGGCAATGTCCGCGTGGTCTTCAAGGAATTTCCAATCCTGACGGCTGAAAGCGAAAAGGCCGCGCTCGCCGCGCTCGCCGCTGGCGAACAGGGCAAATACGCTGAAATGCACAGCGAGCTGATGACGCTCGACAATTCGACCGGCTTTGATGCAGACGATATTGATGCAGCCGCTGAACGCGCCGGCGTCGACGTCGACAAGATGCGCGCCGATATGGGCTCTGTCCGCCTTCAAAAAGTCGTTGCAGACAATAAGAGCCTCGCCCGCAAGCTAAGCGTCAATGGGACACCGGCCTTCTTTGTCGGCGACAGTTTTGTCTCCGGCGCGAATGAAGCCGGCGTCAATGCAGCGATCCGCGAAGCGCTCGCAGAGGTGGGCTGATCAGATAAGCCCTGCCAGCGGCGAGGACGGGTCTGCATAGCGTTTGCGGCCCATTCTGCCAGCGAGGTACGCTTCCCGCCCCGCGATCACGGCATGCTTCATGGCGCGCGCCATACCGATGGGGTCCTTCGCCTCGGCGATGGCCGTGTTCATCAGAACGCCGTCGCAGCCCAGCTCCATGGCCATCGCTGCATCCGAGGCCGTACCAACCCCCGCATCGACGATCACAGGTACGCGGGCCTGCTCGACGATGAGCCGGATATTGAGCGGGTTCTGTATGCCGAGGCCTGAACCGATGAGCGAACCGAGCGGCATAATTGCGCAGCAGCCTGCTTCTTCGAGCTTCCTGGCATAGACCGGGTCGTCGGAGCAGTAGACCATCACCTCAAAACCATCTGCGATCAGCGCCTTTGCGGCGGCAAGCGTCTCTTCCATGTCCGGATAGAGCGTTTTCTGGTCAGACAGGACTTCGAGTTTGACCAGATCCCAGCCGCCCGCTTCACGCGCCAGGCGCAACGTGCGGACAGCCTCATCTGCGGTAAAGCAGCCGGCCGTGTTTGGTAGATAGGTAAACTCGTCCGGCTTCACATGATCCTGCAGCCGGTCTTCATCTGGATTGGACCAGTTCACACGCCGTAGGGCCACCGTCACCATTTCGGCGCCGGCTGCGCGAGCCGCTTCTGCGTTCTGGGCGTAGGATTTGTATTTGCCTGTGCCGACGATCAAACGGGAAGTGAATGTCCGTCCGGCGATCTGAAATGTGTCGTCTGTCATGGCCCGTTTGGTAGGCGACTATCGGGCGAAACGCTAGGCCTGCAGTGACAGAACAGGTATGCGCGATCAGCCTACGCCGAATTTCGCCGGATTGTCGCGAATGTAGGCTTCCAGTTGCGGCAGGCCCTTTTTGAGGCCTGAGGTCATCTGCCCTGAGATCAGCGGCCCGAGAAGGAAGGGCGCTTTCACCCTGAAATACCAGTCCAGCCGGCAGCCATTTTCTGTCTCATGGACCTGGTAATCCTCAACAGCAGCCTTCACCGGCAAGGTCGTCCGGTCAAAGCGAAACGCCATCCGTTTGTTGTCCTCCCAGGCGAAAAAATACTCATCGACGACTTGTTTTCCGATCCAGACAGTTCGTGTCGTGCCGACTCTGAAAGGCTGAGGAGAGGTCCATTCGACCCTGGTGATCGGCAGCCATTTGGTCCACGTCTCACCGTCGAGTAACGCGGCCCAGACCACTTCTGGCGGGAAGGGAAACTCATGGCTGACGGTTTTGACCTTCGACCTGTCGGCCAGGAAATCCTCACCGACCTGTTCAAGCTTTTTCGGATCTTTCGCCATGAGCTGCTCTCCCTCTGAACCTGATATGCGCCGTGCGTATGTGCCGTTCAGCTAGCACCCGGACTGATCCTCAGAAAGATACGCCCTTGCGGAAAGCAGCGCAGGCGGGCGATCAGCCGCCGCCGACAAACTGGACGACTTCCAGCCTGTCGCCCGCCTCGAGCATCACTTCGCCATGGCGTGACTTCGGCACGATCTCACGGTTGCGCTCAATCGCCATGCCGCGCGGATCGTCTGTGAGCTTGGTCACCAGATCGGCAACGCTCGCGCCCTCCTCGATCTCCATCGGATCGCCATTGACGAATACCTGCATCGCGTTGCTCCTGTTCGACAACGGCTTGCCTTGCCAGCGAAACCAGCGCAAGACCGTCGCCATGACGAAGCCGATTTATGTCCTGAATGGCCCGAATCTCAACCTTCTGGGCACACGTGAGCCTGGAATATACGGCCACGAGACGCTGGATGACATCCGCGATTCGCTGAATGAGGCGGCCGGAAACCGTCCGATCGAGTTCCGTCAGACCAATTCGGAAGGCGAACTGGTGGACTGGGTGCAGGAGGCCAATCGCGCGGCCGCCGCCCTTATCCTCAATGCAGGCGCCTATACCCACACGTCCATTGCAC
>NZ_JBARZC010000319.1:0-3435 GCF_049649345.1 Henriciella sp.
CTGCCAATCCGGGATGGTGCAGAGCACGAAGGTGATGACGACGGTGTCGATAGAATTGTCGGGCAGCGGCACTGATTCAGCGCCTGTTTCGAGAAATTCGATCCGGTTGCCCCAGCCAAAATTCGCAGCCTCTTTGCGCGCCCGCTTGATCATGCCGCCGGACGGCTCCAGCGCATAAAGCGTATCGATGTCATTATGGGCGTAGAAGCCGAAATTCGTGCCTGATCCGCAGCCGATCTCCAGCACATTGCCATGGGCGCGCGGAACGATTTTGGCGCGCTGCTTCATGATCGGCTTGGTCGAGCACGCGCAGGAGACGAGCGGCGGGACGACATATTTTTCCCAGAGCCCCATTGCCTAGTCCCTCCGGTCGAGCGCCTGACGCGCAGCCGGATTGCCGGGCTTCAGGACAAGCGCGTCCTGCGTCATCACAACATCATAGGAGAGGCCATCGGCCATCGGCGCATAAACGGCAGACCCGAACTGGGTCTGCATGCCGACACGCGTTCCTTCTTCCCTGGCCAACGCATAGACGTCGAGGCCGGGGTTCTTGGAAAGCGCCAGACCATTGCTGGTCGCTTCGCTGACAGTGGCTGTATTGTAGCGGCGTGACTGGCGGCCTTCGATATACTCCAGCCGGTAAACACTGTCATAGCCCATCATATTGGCCATCGGCTCATAGGTGATGACGCGCGCGCCCATGGAAAATTCGTCGCCCTGCAGGATGCAGTCTTCCTCGCCGCCGCCCGCGACGAAACAGGTGACGCCGTCGCCTTCCGCCAGCACGATACGGGCGCGATAGGCATTCTCCTCGCCGGACACCGCATCAAAGGTCACCTGCGCGACAGGCCGTTCATAGGTGAGGCGCTTATAGGTCTGAAGATTGAGCCCGGCGAACGTGCCGATCCCGGCAGCGCCGAGAAAGCCGACCCCGAACAGGAAGCGCAGGCCACCGGCGGCAAGCCGCAACTTCATCAGACGGCCCAGCCCGGCAAAGGTCAGCATCAGGCCGACAACGCCTGCGAGACTCGGAAGAATCCACCAGATCAATCCCATTCAACACCTTCTTTTCGCCGCGCTGGCGCTCTTCTTCCCACCGTTCTAACGCAGACCCCTGATTTCCCAAACCGGTCTTTCCGCCCAGCTGGTCTGGGCCGGAACCTTGCCCAATTTGAGGCAGTGAGCAATACAACCTCAGACTGGGTATCGGCTGCAACAGCCGCATGCTAGCGTCGCGGCAGATGGAAATTTTGAGGAGGATGGGATGATGCTCAGACAGTTCGGGCTGACATGTGCGGCAGCCGCTCTGGCGGTCACCGGGGCGATGGCGCAGGAGACAGAGGACACCTCGCAGCGCTTCACGGCCGAGCGCGTCTTCGACATCGAATACGCCACCTCGCCCCAGATTTCGCCGGATGGCTCCAAGATCGTCTATGTCCGCCACTCCATGGATAAGCTGAAGGATCAAGACCGCGGCGACCTCTGGATCATCGATGTCAAATCGGGAAATCAGCGTCCGCTCGTGACAGGCGGCGCGTCTGCAAGCAGCCCGGTCTGGTCTCCGGACGGGTCGAAACTCCTCTATTCAAGCTCGAATGACGGCAAGCCAGAGCTTCGCCTTCTCTATCTCGACAGCGGCGACAGCTTTTCACTCGCCCAGCTTGAGCAAGGCGCGGCTGGCGCAAAATGGTCTCCGAATGGGGACCTGATCGCCTTCTCCATGTTCGTGGCCGAGGAGAAACCGAGTTTTGCCACGCCGATCGAGCAGCCCGAAGGCGCCGAATGGAACGAGCCGGTAAAGGTCTACGACGACATGACCTTCCGCTTCGATGGCGCAGGCTATCTCGAAGATGGCTATGACCAGGTCTTCGTCCTGTCGGCCGATGGCGGTTCGCCGCGTCAGATCACCGATGACGAAGGCGGGTTCTCTCCGCCCGTCTGGCTCGACAATGATACGCTGCTCGCCAGCGGCAATCTCGATGAGGACCGCGACATGCAGCCGGTCGAAAGCGAGATCTATGCGATCGAGCTGTCTGACCAGTCGGTGCGCCCGCTGACCAGCCGCAGCGGCCCCGATTACAGCCCTGTCGTCTCTCCGGACGGCGAGACCATCGCCTTCCGGGGCTATGACGATGAAGTCATGGCCTACCAGCAGGCCAATCTCTATCTGATGGACGCAGACGGCTCGAATGTCCGCGAAATCGCCGCCGATCTCGATCGCGAGTTCGGCCAGGTCGAGTGGGCCCCGAACGGCCGCAGCCTCTATTCCCTGATCGAGAATGCCGGCAATATGGATGTGTTCCAGATCGAACTCGACGGCGACACCAGCATCGCCGTGTCAGGCCTTGGCGGCGCCTCGATTGGCCGGCCGTATTCGGGCGCCGACTTCTCGGTCTCTGACACAAACCGCCCGGTCTTTGCCTACACCGCCGGCTCTCCGAACACGCCGTCTGAAGTGGCCGTTGCTGGCCGCAATGTAGACGACCGGGTGCTGACTTCTCTCAACGCCGATGTCATCCCCTATCTCGACATGGCGCGGATCGAAGAAATCAAGGTCTCCTCCAGCCATGACGGACGCGAGATCGAAGCCTGGGTCGCGCTGCCGCCAGACTTTACCGCCGATGGCAGCTTTCCGATGATCCTCGAAATCCATGGCGGCCCCTTCGCCATGTACGGCCCGTTCTTTGCCAGCGAAATCCAGCGCTACGCGGCCGAAGGCTATGTCACGGTCTGGTCCAATCCGCGCGGCTCGACCGGCTATGGCGAGGCCTTCGCCCAGGAGATCGACAAGGCCTATCCCGGCAATGACTATGACGATCTGATGAGCGTCGTGGATGAGCTTGTCGCGCGCGAGTATGTCGACCCTGACCGCCTCTTCATCACAGGCGGTTCCGGCGGCGGCATCCTCACGGCCTGGACCGTCACCAAGACCGACCGCTTCGCAGCGGCTGCCTCGATCAAGCCCGTGATCAACTGGATGACGATGGGGCTCGCCAGCGATATCGGCGTCTTCGTGAACAAGCACTGGATCGGCGCCAATCCATGGGAAGAGCCTGAGAAATTCCTCGCGCTCTCACCGATCAACTATGTCGGCAATGTCACCACCCCGACGCTGATGATGGTCGGCGAAGAAGATTTCCGCACGCCCGCCTGGGAAGCTGAGCAGTTCTATTCCGGCCTCAAACAGAACGGCGTCGACACCGCGCTCATCCGTGTCCCCGGCTAGCCGCACTATATCGCCAGCCGCCCCAGCCGTCTGATCGCCAAGACCGATAATATCATGGGCTGGTTCGCCAAATACGACCCGGCCAAGCAGGACGAAGACGAGAGCGAGGAGTAAGCGGCCGGATGTCTGACCTGAATGCCCTGATCGAAGCTCTGCCGAAAGCAGAGCTTCACCTCCACCTTGAAGGCAGCCTTGAGCCGGAACAGCTC
>NZ_JBARZC010000320.1:0-18268 GCF_049649345.1 Henriciella sp.
GCTTCATGTCGGTCGCCCCGCGCGGCCCCGGCGTTCGGCCATGCCCCTCTGCGTCAAAGCCATAGACGCTGAAGCCAGCCGCATTCAGCGCCGGTATCAGCGCGGAATAGTCCCGCACATAGCGGCCGACATATTCGCCATAGCCATGCTGTAGCAGGATGTTGGCCTTCGCGCCGTCGACCGGCCACTGATAGCCCGCAACCGGCGCGCCGAATTTCCAGACATTTGCGCGCTCGGCCGTGACGTCGCTCATTCTACCGGTCCCTCGTCTGCGCCGTCAGCCGGTTTCACGCCAAGCGTATAGCGCACCGGCTGATGGTCGGTGATCTGGAAGTTGAGGTCGAGCCCTTCAGCGCTTCTGACTTCGACATTGGGCGAGACGAGCAGGCCATCGATGATGGTGCGATAATTCTGCCCGAGTTCATAAGGCCGCTCATTTGTGCGCACGGTCGGCGTTTCGGGATCGAAGGCCAGCTGCCAGCCCTCAGGCAGCTCTTGTTTCGGGAAATCATGGATCCAGAACAGCGCGCTCTCATCGGACGTATTTGCAAAATCGGTCTCGGTGAGGCGCATGTTCCAGTCACCCCCCACCGCCACAGCCCGGCCCTTGTCATAGTGCGCCTGCGCCAGAGCGATCACTTCGCGCAGCTGCTGCATTCGCGTATTCGCCCCTTCGTCAAACGCCGACAGGTGCACATCGATCAGCGTCCAGGGCTGGCCTTCATGCTCAAGCTCCAGCACCTGGACATGATAGCGCCGCCGGATGAAGCCGAGGATCGGCTCAGGCTCTTCGGTCAGCCGCACGATCTCAGGCGCGTCGGCCTCGACCCGCCAGAAAACACCCATTCCATGCCGCAGCCCCATTGAGCCTGGCACAAGACGGGTCTTGATACCGGACGTGAAGTGCGAGCTGTAGCCCGGCAGCGCGTCCCGCAGCCCCTCGACCACATCGACACCGCGATTGAGAAAGCCGCCGCGCGCCAGCTCCTGGAACAGGATCACATCGGCATCCTGCTGGCGCAGCACATCCTGAATGCCTTCAAGATTGCGCTCGACGGCCGCCTTGCTCGGCGGTTGCAGCATCTTGCCGCCATCGGCCTTGAAGTCTGAGTCCGCGCCTAGTCCGGCATAGCCGACATTCCAGATCATGACATTGAGCCTGTCCTCGCTGGCGGGGCCCAGCGGGTCTGCCTCGACGAGGTCGGCCGGGATGGTCTCATCACCGAGCGTGACCGACCGCACGGCTAGCGCGTACCCGGCGAGGATCACGAGAATTATCAGGATCACTGACAAGAGTTTCACACCGCTCCCTCTGCCTTGGCCAACGGCATGGTTGTGTCCGCCTCAGGCTTGTTGAACCGCTCGGCGCTCCACTGGAAGATGCCCAGCAGCGCCGCCACACCGCCCCATTGGTCACTCATCCGCGACAGGAAACCAAGCAGCGCCTGATCATCGACCAGTCGCAGCCAGATGTCGACATAGCGCGAATTAAAGTCCGGTGCGGCGGCAGCGAACTCAGGCCGCATCGGCGCCATCACGGTGAGAACATCGCCAATGAAGCTGCTATACTGTCCGGTATACACCCAGACGCCTGTGACAACGACAAGCGCCAGAGCGACGAACGTGGTCAGATAGGTCGCAAACATCGCTTCCTTCGCGAAGGCGCGGCGAAGCGGTGTGTAACGAACCACAAGGTTGAAGGCGAACAGGCCGGCGGCAAAGACAAAGACCGGCGACATCGAGGCTTCCAGCCGCTTCAGGACTGCCTGCGTGTCGAGGAAGGCCATGTTGAGCCCGCTTGTCTTCGCAGCGATGGGCATGCCGCCAAGCGCCTGCACCTGCGCCAGCACCTCGTCGGCCTCGGCCGAGAACTTGTTCGCGTCGATCACGGCTTCGGACACCATCAGGGCTGCCAGCAGGCAGATGCCGGCGAACACGACGGTGCTGAACACGCCATAGACCATATAGGTCGCCGTCAGCCGGGCTTTCTCGCCGGGCAGGCCCGTCTGGCCCTTATAGGCGCCATAGGCATACACACCGATGACGACCACCACCAAGAATGCGGCGCTGAACACCGGATAGGCGGACAGGATAGAGTCGGGCGAGACCTCCTCGCACACCGCATCGATCGCCAGCAGGAACAGCGCCGCTGCGGTCACGATCACCACCTCGCCGACCGCGCCGCTCAGCTGCAGCGGCTTTTCGCTATCGCCGAAGAACATGGAATGCTCGCGCTTCCAGATCGGTCCAGCGACGACATAGGCCAGCACAACCGAGATGACGGCAGCGAGCCAGCACCAGACAATCAACAAGCAGACCTCCCCCGCTTTTTGCGCACGCTGCAACAATTCTTGCAGCCGCGCAATGAGTTGCCGGAGCTGCCGTTTTGGATCATCCTCGGAGGCATAAGAACGAAATAACCATCAGGGAGGAGATGATGGCGGGCATGCAGATGAAAACACTGCCAGGTGTCGGCATCGAGGTGTCAGGTGTCGATCTGAAGCATCTGAACAAGACCGAAGACGCCGCCATAAGACAGGCATTTGCCGATCAGGGCGTCATCTTCTTTCGGGGGCAGACCCTGAGCGAGGATGACCATATCGCTTTTGCAGAGCGGTTCGGCGAGATCAATGTGAACCGCTTCTTCGCCGCGCATCCGGCCCATCCGCAAATCGCCATGGTCGCCAAGGATGTCGAGGATCGCGACAATATCGGCGGCGGCTGGCACACCGATCATTCCTATGATGTCGAACCAGCGCTCGGCTCTGTGCTGGTCGCGCGCGAACTGCCCGACAGCGGCGGCGATACGCGCTTTGCCAGCATGTACCGGGCGTACGAAACCCTGCCCGACGCCCTCAAGCAGGAGATCGACGGCAAGCGCGCCATCCATTCGGCCCGCCACATCTTCGGCAAATCGCAGACGAGCTATTACTCCACAAGCGCTGCCGGGAACGACAAACGGATCGGCAATGCCGCTGTCGCCGACACGCTGACCGATGTTACCCACCCCATCGTCATCACCCATCCGCTGTCAGGCAAGAAGGCGCTCTATGTGAACCCGGCCTTCACCATTGGCATCGAAGGCATGGATGAAGAGGCCGGCAAGGCGCTGCTCCAGCGGCTCTTTGCTCATGCGATGAACGGCGATCATGTGTATCAGTTCAAATGGGAGCCCGGCTCCATCGCCTTCTGGGACAACCGGTCGACATGGCATTGGGCGCTGAATGACTATCATGGCCAGCGCCGCGTCATGCACCGCATCACGATTGAAGGCTGCGGGCTGAACTAGGGCGCCTTCAGGCCGTCCAGCAAGAGGCTCAGCGCTTCTGCCGCAAACAGCCGCATATTGGCGGGCCGGTCAGACAGGCCGGTCTCGAGCGTTCTCGATATCTCCAGCCCCTCGCCTATGAGCGCCACGCAGGTATGGCCCGCCGCATCGCCATAACCATTGCCGGTCGGTCCGGCGGCGCCCGTCTCGCAAAGCCCCCAGTCGGCATCGAGCTTGCCGCGCACGGTCTTCGCCAGAATGCGCGCATAAGGCTCGGTCGATGACCGCGTCCCCTCAATATCGCCGCGGCCAAGGCCTATCAGTCCGCGGAAGGCCTGCGGCGTATAGATCACCCCGCCGCCGCGATAAAAGCGCGAGGCGCCGGACTGGGCCAGCAATGCCGCCGACACCAGACCGCCGGATGAGGATTCAGACACGGCGACCGTCTCGCCGCGCGCCTTCAAACGGTCGCCGATCTCGGCGGCCAGAGGGAGAAGTGTTTCCATGGACGCCATCAAGCCGAAGTGCCACGGGTCATGCAAGCCGGCGTGTCGATTTAATCAGGGCCGCGTCGAACACGGTATCCCCATTCCCCAAGGTCAGGGTTTGAAGTCTTGGCGGGGCCATCCGATCTGTCATGAGCAATCGATCTGGAGAGGGCCCGCGCGAATGAAATACTTTGAGGACCTGGAAATCGGCACCGTCACCAAGGCGCCGCGCACCTACAAGGTAACCCGTGAGGAAGTCATCGAGTTTGCCTCGAAATATGACCCGCAGCCCTTCCACCTTGATGACGAAGCGGCCAAGCAGACCTTTTTCGGCAAACTTTCGGCTTCGGGCTGGCACACCGCCGCCATGATGATGCGCCTGATGGTGGAGACGATGCAGTCTGGCGAGCCGCAGGCCGGGCTCGGCTCTCCCGGCATTGACGAGCTTCGCTGGATCAAGCCGGTCTATCCCGGCGACGAGCTTAGCGCGCAAACCACGCTGATCTCGAAACGCCGGATGAAGTCACGGCCCGATATGGGCCTGTCCAAGGCAAAACACGAAGTCTTCAACCAGCATGGCGATCTGGTCCTCACCATGATCGGCAATGGCCTTATCAAGGTGAGAGACCCTGACGCGCCGATCGAGGAAGACGGCTGAACCGTCAAAGCGGAACTTCGTCTGCGACCGCGCATTCCAGTAACGCCGGATTGGACGTAAACGGGGACCGCATAAATCTCGATTGAGCTCGCCTTCGCCATCTTCCTGATCGCCACGCTTTTCGTGGCCGGCGCAGGCATTCGCATCACGACGATCGCAGACCGGCTGGCCGACAGAACCGGCCTTGGCGAGGCGGTCTTTGGCGGCATCCTCCTCGGCGCCAGCACGTCCCTCTCCGGCATCGTCACCTCCCTGACCGCCGCAAGCGACGGCCTTGCCTCTCTCGCCGTCTCCAACGCCGTTGGCGGCATTGCGGCGCAGACGACCTTCCTCGTCATCGCGGACCTTCTCTACCGGCGGGTCAATCTCGAACATGCCGCTGCCGATGCGAACAATATGCTGATGGCCGCGACGCTGATGCTGCTGATCAGCCTGCCGCTCGCCGCCGCCTTCTCGCCAGAGATCACCCTGTTTGCGATCCACCCGGTCTCGGTCCTGCTCTTCATCGTCTACCTGTTCGGTGCCAAGGCCGCGATTTCGCTCAAGGACAAGCCCATGTGGCAACCTGAGCAGACAGACGAGACCCGGGCAGACGACCCTGATGAGGAGGCGGCCAGCAAGCGCCCGCTGCCAATCATGATTGCCAGCTTTGTGGGCCTCAGCCTCGTGCTTGCGCTTTGCGGCTATGGCATTGCCCGCTCGGCGGCTGTGATTTCCGAAGAGTTCGGCATTTCGCAGACCATTGTCGGGGCACTGATGACGGCGGTCGCGACATCACTGCCGGAACTTGTCACCACGCTGACGGCTGTGCGGCGCGGCGCGCTGCAGCTCGCCGTGGGCGGCATTATCGGCGGCAATGTCTTCGACGTGCTCTTCCTGTCCGTCTCCGATGTCGCCTATCGCGATGGCTCGATCTATCACGCGATGACGCCGTCGGACGAGCTGATGCTGATCGGCGCGGTGATGATCACAGCCATCCTGCTCATGGGCCTGATCATGCGCGAACGGCGCGGCATCGGCTTTGAAGGCCTCGCCATTCTCGCCACCTATTTCGGCCTGGTCGGCATCCAGCTGACGCTGGGCTAATGACGTTGGGCTAGCCGGCGGCGCGCATCTCGAACCGTTTGCGATAGGCATGCGGCGAGGTGCCGGCAATGTCCCGGAAGGCCGTCCGGAACGTCTCGACAGAGCCAAAACCGGACTGCACCGACACATCATTCAGGCTGAGATCGGTCTTTTCCAGCAGGCTCATTGCGCGGAAAATCCGCTCGCGCCGCAGCCATTTCAGCGGCGTCACGCCTGTGCCTTCGCGAAACCGGCGCAGGAAGGTCCGCTCGCTCATCCCTGCATGATCGGCAAGCTCTGTGATCGAGACAGGCTGGTCCAGCCGCTCGCGCGCCCATTCAAGCGTCGCCGACACGGACTGGCCGGGCCGCACCTGATAAGGCGCCTCGATATATTGCGACTGGCCGCCTTCCCTGTGCGGCGGGGTCACCAGGCTGCGCGCGATTGTGTTGGCAATCTCCGCACCATAATCGAGCCGGATGACATGCAGGCTGCAGTCAACCGCTGCGCTCGACCCGGCCGAGGTGATCACATCGCCCTCATCGACATAGAGGACATCCTCGACGATCTCGATGTCGGGAAAACTCTCCTTCAGCACCGGCAGGTCACGCCAATGGGTGGTCGCGCGCCGTCCTGACAGAAGCCCTGCGTGCGCCAGCACAAACGCGCCTGTGCAGAAGGAGATGATGCGCGCGCCATTGGCGTAGGCCTTGCGCAGCGCGTCGAGCAGATCCTCAGGCGGTCTTTCATGAATGTCGCGCCAGGCCGGCACGATGACCGTCTCAGCGGTTTCCATTGCCTCATAACCAAGCTCGGGCTGCATCGTCATGCCGCCAAGCGTGCGGATCGGCGCTGTCGGCCCGGCCACCACATGGTCATACCAGGGCACGTGGATGATCTCGGGACGCGCCCAGCCGAAGATTTCGACAGCGATGCCGAACTCGAGAGGCCACAGCCTGTCATAGGCGACGGTCACCACGCGGTGCCCGCCTGCGCCATTTGGTTTTCTTTTCAGTTTTGTCGTCATTGGCGAAAACTTACCATACAATGTCATTTCTGCCAATTCAGGACTTGCACTTGGGCTCTTAGCTTTCCTGCATGACACCGCAGACCCGGAAGGACATCCCCATGAGCCACCTCCTCATCGCAGGCGCATTCGCCGCATCCGCCGCCTTTGGCGCAATCCTCATCGGACAGGACAACGCCCCCACAGACCCAGCCGCCATGCAGGCGGTGATCTCATGCGCGGACGGTTTCATGGAAGACGGAGAGGCCAGCGACGCCGTCGCGCTTCTGACCGCGGCAGGCTACAGGCCCGGCGAGGCCCGCGCCGACTATGAGTACACCCTGGCCGCCGCCTATCACGCGCTTCACCGCCGCAATGAGGCGCACGACCACCTGCAACGCGCGCTTCGCGCAGACCCGTCCCATGAGGAGGCCCTCAGCCTGAAGCAGAATTACGTCCATGTCGGCCCGCAGGCGAAATAGATCAGTCGGGGCGCCCCTTAGTCCGGACGCATGTCTTCCAGCGACCCTGCATAGAAGGCGCGCAGGTCCGCAGCGACGGCCTCAAGCGCCGGCTCGTGCAGATACATCATGTGACCGGCCTGATAATAGGTCATCGCAACCCGGTCCTGCGGGATGCCATAGCGGCCAAAGGTGACCTCGGCGTCGAAGAAGGGCGTGATCATGTCGTAGAGGCCATTGGCGACCCAGACCTCGAGCCCGGTATTCTGCCGCATCGCCGTCGTCAGCTGCCGGCCGGCATTGACATATTTCGGCTCCCAGAACTCGCCTTCAGGCGCGGTGCGGAAATCCCATTTCGACCCCGCCTCGCCGCTTGAGAGCATGTAGGGCCTGTCCATGTCGACGCCGAGATCAGCGGCAAGATACTGGTTCATCAGCGCAGAATAGGCCGATGACACGAAATAGCTCGCCGCGTCGCCATCCGGGGTCTCGGCAATGTCGTCAGCCTCATCGCCGGCATAGCGCCCGTCCAGGCGGCCAATGGCAAGGCCGCGATCGCGCAGAAGCTCCTTCTGGAAACGCGGCATCAGGATGCGCAAATCAGAGGTCTCGATATAGTCTGCGTCGAGCCCGGTGAAATAGACCAGCCGGTCCCGGATACGCGCGCGTTCGTCGGCTGAGAGCCGCGCGCCCTTCATCAGCGCGGGGCCGTACTCATCGCGCGCAAAGGCCCGCGCCTCAGCCAGAAACTCGTCCTGCGGCACGCCCTGCCCGGCTTTGCCATGATACTGCGCGGCCGCCGCCATGCTCGGCAGATAGGTGATGTAGGAATAGACATTGTCGTGGATCGAGGTGGAGCCCTCATAGTCGAGCGCCTGCGAAATCAGGACGAGGCCATTGAGCGCGATGTCTACATCGCCCGTCGTCAGCTCCTCGGCGAGATAGGCCGCCCGCGTCGTTCCGAAGCTTTCCCCGATCAGGTATTTCGGCGCGTTCCAGCGCTTGTTGTCGGTGAGCCAGAGGCGGATGAATTCAGCAATCGAGCCCTTGTCGCCCGCCTCGTTCCAATAGTCCTCATTCTTCCCCTCGCCGATCGCCCGGCTGAAGCCGGTACCGACCGGATCGATGAAAACAAGATCGGTGACATCGAGAAGGCTGAGCGGATTGTCCGCCATCGTGTAAGGCGCCGCGCCATCATCGGCGTCGGCATTGCTCGCCACCACGGCGCGCTTCGGCCCGAGCAGGCCGAGATGCAGCCAGATAGACGCAGAGCCCGGCCCGCCATTGAAAACAAAGCTGACAGGACGCTCAGGCCCGGCCTTGTCCTTGATATAGGAGATGGCGAAGAGGCTGGCCGCGGGCTCGCCAACCTCGCCCGCGATATAGGTCTCGCCCCCCTTGACCGGATAGGCCACGCGCGTACCGCCAAATGTGCCGGTATGGCTCGTCTCGAACATGACCGGATCAGGGATCGGTTTTGCCGCCGCTTCGGATTTTTCCTCATCGGCACAGGCCAGCCCCGGCACCGCCGCCGCCAGCAAACAAGCCACCAGAAAAGCACGCATAATCAACCCCTCATCATTTGAGGAGCGATTTCACTGAATTACGCAGATAGAGCAAGTATCTAGGGCCGCAGCAGCTCGTTAATGCCGGTCTTGCTGCGTGTGCGCTCATCCACCGTCTTGATGATCACCGCGCAGTAGAGGCTCGGCCCCTTATTGTCGCCGCTCGGCATGGTCCCCGGCACGATGACCGAATAGGCCGGCACTTCGCCCATATGGACTTCGCCCGTCTTGCGGTCCACGATCTTGGTCGACTGGCTGAGATAGGTGCCCATGGCGAGCACCGAACCTTCGCGCACGATGACGCCCTCGGCCACTTCAGCGCGCGCGCCGATGAAGCAATTATCCTCGATGATGGTCGGATTGGCCTGCAGCGGCTCGAGCACGCCGCCAATGCCCGCGCCGCCTGAGAGGTGCACGCCCTTGCCGATCTGCGCGCACGAGCCGACCGTCGCCCAGGTGTCGACCATGGTGCCCTCATCGACATAGGCGCCAATGTTCACGAAGCTCGGCATCAACACCACGCCGGACGCGATATAGGAGCCACGCCGCGCGACAGCATTCGGCACCGCGCGCAGGCCAGATGCCTCGAAATCGTCAGCGCTCCAGCCATCGAACTTGCTCGGCACCTTGTCCCACCAGGTCGAGCCGCCCGGCCCGCCCTTGATCGGCCCGTTTGCATTGAGGCGGAAAGACAGCAGCACGGCCTTCTTCAGCCACTGGTTCACATGCCAGTCGCCATCGCCGCCCTTTTCAGCGACACGCGCCTTGCCGGCATCCAGCATCGAGAACGCTTCTTCGACAGCGCCCCGCACCTCGCCTTTCGTGTCGGCCGACACATCCGCGCGGTCGTCCCAGGCCTGTTCAATGATGCTCTCAAGCTGTGCGGTCATGCGGTGTCTCCATTTCCTGTCTGCTTGGGCCTGGGGCCGCGCCCGATGCGCGATTGGTCCCTGCCTCTTGAGGTCGCCGGTCGTATAGTCGACATAGAGGCAGAGGTCATCCCCCGGAGACGTCATGACACAAAAACCGATCCCGGCGCTTACCGTCATGCTGACGGCAATCGCGATCCTCCTCGCCGGGTGTGCATCTCCCCCGGCAGACCGGGAGGGCGCAAAACAGAGCGAACTGCAACCGCACTCACGTCGTTATCCCGATGCCTATCCCGCCATTGCGCTTAGCGGGCTTGTCGATCCGAAGGATTGGGCCGACGCCGTCCCGCGCGCCCCGGCCGATGAGATCAACCGCGTCTGGAAGATGGAAACCCCGCAGACCAATGAGGCGTTGAGCCGCTTCATCGAGACCTGGTTCGACCTGCCTGACGAGGTGCGAACAGATGACGCCATCGACTTGGGCGATACGCCGACGCTGTCTGCTCATATCGGCGCACTCTGGCCGCAACTCACCCGCCAGGCCGATGAAGGCGTTGAGGCCGGTTCGCTCATCCCATTGCCTAACCCCTATATCGTGCCCGGCGGACGTTTCCGCGAAGTCTATTACTGGGACGCCTATTTCACCATGACCGGCATGGGCCTTGAGCATGACGCCATCAAGCGCGACATGGTCGATAATTTCGCCTGGCAGATCGCCCGCTTCGGCCATGTGCCAAATGCAAACCGCACCTATTATCTCAGCCGCTCACAGCCACCATTCTTCTTCGCCATGGTCGGCCTCCTGTCGCCCGGCGACAAACCGGCGGCCTGGGCGGCCTATCTGGACGCATTGAAAGCCGAACATGCCTTCTGGATGGCCGGCGAACGCAGCGTGGAGCTGCCACATGGCGCGATCCTCAACCGCTATTGGGATGCGCGAACAGTGCCGCGCGACGAATCCTTCATTCAGGACAGCGAGACGGCGGAAGGGGCAGCCCGCGAAAGGGCCGAGTTGTTTCGCGACCTTCGCGCCGGCGCCGAAAGCGGCTGGGATTTCTCTTCGCGCTGGCTCACCGATCCACAGGACCTTTCCACCATCCGCACCACGCGCATCCTGCCGGCCGACCTCAATGCGCTCCTCTACGGGCTGGAGCAGGCCATCGCTGCAGGCTGCGAGCGCGCCGGCGATGCGCCATGTGCGGAGAAATTCAACGAGGCGGCCAAAGCCCGCCAGACCGCCATGCGCCGCTATCTCTGGGACGCGGAGATGGGCGCGTTTGCCGACTACGATCTCGACACAGGTGCGAGCACGGGGCGCGTGTCTGCCGCCTCGATTTACCCGCTCTACTTCGGCCTCGCCTCAGCCCAGGAAGCGACCTCCACCGCCCGTCTCGTCGAGCAGGCGCTCCTGAAACCACAGGGACTCGCCGCCACGCCGCTCAAGACAGGCCAGCAGTGGGATGCGCCGAATGGCTGGGCGCCGCTGCACTGGCTCGCCGTGATCGGCCTGGAGCGCTATGGCGAAGATGCCCTTGCCAGAGAGATCGCGCGGCGCTGGCTGGAAACGGTCTCACGCGCCTATTGCGAGAGCGGCAAGCTGGTCGAGAAATATGACGTCGTCACCGCCCGCCCCGGCGGCGGCGGGGAGTATCCAACGCAGGACGGGTTTGGCTGGACGAATGGCGTCACCATGGCGCTCCTCGCGCACTATCCAGACTTCGCCGCTTATGGCGAAATTCGACCCCGGTTGCAGGCCCCGGAAAGCTGCGCGGCCCAATAAATACGGCATCTGAGCAGACGCCGAGGCCGGTCAATCGACGGGCTGAGGGGCCTGGATGGACACGAGATAGGCCAGGACGGCATCTGTTCCGATCGGCCCGAACTCGAAATCCGGCATATCCGGATGGCCGACATGGATCCCTTCGCGGAAATCGTCTGCGAGCGCCTCCGGATCAAAATCGGCAAGAACCGTCCTCAGCGGCGGCGCGTCTGCTCTCGGGCTGTCATCGCTCGCTCCGATGGCGTGGCAGGTCGTGCACTGGTCCTCAACGATGTCGCGGCCATCGGCAATGAGGTCTGCGTCGGTCTCTCCTGTATCAGAGACAGGCGTGGACGCTGGGCTCTCGGTTTGCCCGCACGCCGCGATAGCGATGAAGGCCAGTCCCAGCAAAAGGCCGATACGAGAGTTCATGTCACATCCTCCTTGTCGTCAAAGCGCGATGGCGCCATTCGCAGCCGCCTCCCATCCATGCGGAAACACAGAGCCTAAGGCAAGGATGTCCGTTCTGGATGAAGCGCTTTCAGCACGGTCTGCAGGAAGCCGGTGAGATTGTCGGTGACGTAATCGATATGCGGCTGGTGAACGTCGCTTGGCCCGGCGGGTCTCGCCTCAATGGGCTCATGGCTCCAGTCCTTGCTGGACTGGACCAGCACGGTGGCAAAACCGATCGTATGGGCCGGCGCGAGATTGCGTTCGAGATCCTCGAAGAAAACCGCGCGTTCCGGGTCGACATCATGATGGCGGCAGAAGGCCTCATAGGCCTCAGCGGCGGGCTTAGGGTGATACAGGCTGTCCTCGATGCCGAACAGGCCGTCGAATACGGTATTCAGCTGCATATGCTCGGTCACGCGCTCGGCATGGCCGCGCGAGCCATTGGTGTAGACAAGCTTGCGGCCGGGCAGTGCGGCAATCGCCTCACACAGGTCCGGCAGCACAGGCAGCGGCGACAGGTCAATCTCATGGACGTGGGCGAGGAATTCCTCTGGCGCCATGCCATGCATGGTCATCATGCCTTTGAGCGTCGTGCCATGCTCGGCATAATACTGCTTCTGCAGGGCGCGCGCTTCGGCGCGGTCCATTCTCAGGAAGCGGGCGACGAAATCGGTCATGCGCTGGTCGATTTGCGCAAATAGATCGCATTCGGCCGGATACAGCGTGTTATCGAGATCGAAGACCCAGACATCGCGCCCGAGAATCCGGCTCAGGTCGAGCCGCTCAGCTGTCACGAGTCCGCCTCGGCAAAATCGCGCTCGAAAAACTCGAAGAGAAGGCGGCGGTCTTGAGCTGGCGGCGTCGCCTTGAACATGGCCGTGCGGTGCGCGGATGCTTCGCAATTATCGCGTCCGAGGATCGCAAAGCGCACCCGCGACACACAGAATGGATCAGCGGCCTCCTTCAAGGTGCGCATCTTTCCGTCTTCTTCCATCTCGGCGAACACAAAATGCTCCGCCGTCAGCAGGGGCTCATCGACCACACGCGCGCAGCCGCCGCTTTCCAGCATCCACCAGCCCCGGCTTTCCCAGCCTTCACCGCGCCGGCGCGCAATCGCGCTCCAGATCCGGTTGCGGGTACGATTACACAGCGTCAGCCCGATATTGCGGCCCCTTTCCTGCCCGATCTGTTCGAGCACATCGATCAGATCATCATCGCTGGTCTCTGCCGGCAGGTCATTCTGGCTAAGGAACTCACCGATCGCCGCGCGCGTCTTGCGCCCGATATTGCCATCGATATTGCCATTGAAGACCCCTGCATCGGCGAGCAGTCGCTGCACGCCCGCAGCGGCCGATTCTTCGGAGTCATACTCTTCTGTTTCCGTGAAACTGGTCCGCCAGCTATTCTTGTTCTCGATCAGCACGGGCCGGAAGTCGCGCGGCTCCAGCCCCATGGCCGAACAGTCCTGCGGGCTTTCGACAGAGAAGCTGCCCGTCGTGTCGACACAGAGCGGAAAGTCCCCGCCCCAGATCTTGCGACCGCCGCGATGGGCCGTGGAGGAACGCGCGAAAAGATAATGCACGCCGGGGCGAAGCTCGCCGGCCAGCGCCAGTTCGCAAGCGCCGGGCCGCAGCCGCTTCCAGCCATCGACGACAACGCCCTGGCCTTCATAGCGCGCGACAGACGCCTCGATGACATAAGACGTGCGATTGCACAGCGACCAGCCCTTGTTGCTGGCCTGCGCGTCTGCTGCGCCGCCGGCTATGCCAAGACCTGAAAGAAGCGCCAGCGAGACCGCCGCCATTCCTTTAAAGAACAATCGTACCTGCACCATGTTCGGTAAATAGCTCCATGAGCAGGGCGTGCTTTGCCCGGCCGTCTAAGATGACAGCCCCTCCAACCCCATTCTTGACGGCTCCGGCAGCGGTTTCAAGCTTCGGTATCATACCGCCTGACGCTGTACCGTCCGCAATCAGGTCTGCCACCTGGTCTGCCTTGATTTCACGGATCAATTCCTTGTGCTTGTCGAGCACGCCGGCGACATCGGTCAGCAGCAGCAGGCGGCTCGCGCCCAGGGCGGCGGCGACGGCGCCAGCGGCGGTATCGGCATTCACATTGTAGCGCTTGCCTTCTGTATCGAAGCCGACGGGGGCGATCACCGGGATGAAATCATGATCGTAATTGCCAAGCAGGTTGAGCACCGAGACGTCGATCGCTTCCGGCTCACCCACAAAGCCAAGATCGATAACCTGTTCGACATGGCTGTCGGGATCCTTGGTCGTGCGTGTGGCGCGCTTGACCCGCATCAAATCCGCATCCGACCCTGACAGGCCAACCGCCTTGCCGCCTGCCTTGTTGATGGCGCGCACGATGGATTTGTTGATCGGGCCGGACAAGACCATCTCGACCACTTCCATGGTCGCATCATCAGTGATCCTGAGGCCGTCGCGAAACTCCGACTGGATACCAAGCCGCTCCAGCAGGCTCGCAATCTGCGGGCCCCCGCCATGCACGATGACCGGGTTCACGCCGAGATGTTTGAGCAGCACGACATCGCGCGCAAACGCGTCGGCAAGCTCTGCATCGACCATGGCATGGCCGCCATATTTGATCACCACGGTCTGGCGGTCATAGCGCTGGATATAGGGCAGCGCCTCGGACAGCGTGGCCGCGGTAAACTGGCCGGGAATGGGGGTCTCTTCGCTCATGGAGGAGGCGTGTAACGGGTTTTGCCTCGCGGGTTAAGTGGCAAGGCTTGCGATCGTCGCCGCAGGCGGCCTACATTTCGTTTGCGACACGCTACGGAGGGACGTTATGAAACACTTTACGACAATGACCATCGCCAGTGGCCTCGCCCTCGCTGCGGCCTGCGCGACAACGCCAGCACCTGACGCGCAGCCTGCGCTCGATACCGCCGCAGAAGCCGCTGCCATCGATCAGGTCCGCGAGGATTTCATGGCCGCCATGGCCGCGCAGGATTTCGCGGCCCTCGGTGCGCTCAGCCATCCGGACTTCCAGCAGGTCATGCCCGGCGGCCCGGCGCATCTTGAGACGTTCGCCAGCGCCACGAACGGCCCCTTCCCGCCCGGCTACAGCCTCGACATTACCCCGAAGGAGCTGGTCGTCATCAATGAGGACTGGGCCTATGAGTATGGCACCACGGTGATCTCCTACCTGCCCGAGGGCGCAAGCGAGCGGGTCGAGATACCGAACACCTATCTGCTGATCCTGAAGAAATATGAGGGCGCCTGGAAACCCTACCGCGAAGTGGCGAGCGCCCTGCCGCCGCCGGGCGGCTGGCCGGAGAGGGAGTAAGCCCCTCTCTCCGCCTGCCTACTGACCGTTGGTATCGGCCGCGCCGGTTGTTGACAGCTCGACTGTGATCCGGGTCCCCGTCGGGCCGGACTGCACATCGAGGTCGGCCTTGAGCGATTTCGTCAAGCCGAGGACGACGCTGCCGCCAAGGCCCGAATGCGAGTTGCCACTCGTCGTATCGAGAACGCCCTTTTCCTTTTCAGCGAGATCGCGCTGCTGGCTGACACTCCGTGATCGGTAGGGCCACTTGCTGCCCGCCGGCATCCCGGCGCCGTCATCCTCGACGATCAGCTGCACCCGCTCGCCCTCCACCTTTTCGAAGCGGACCGTGATGGTCCCGCCCTCGCCGTCCACAAAGGCGTGCTCGAAGGCATTGGTCAGGAATTCCGTCAGCAGCAGGCCGAGCCGACCGGCGGCATCGACTGAAATCTGCACAGGCTCGCAATTTGCCACCATGCGCACCGACGCATTGCCGCTGATGCCGGACAGAACATTCGCGACACGGCTGAGATATGTCCCACCATTGATCCATGAACCATGGTGTTCGCCCGGCTCTCCGGGCTTGATCATTTCATCGTAGAGCAGAGCCAGCGACTCGATCCTGTGCGCCAGCGCGTCAAAGGATTTGCGCGTGATATCACGGCGTGAATAGGTCCGGATCAGGCTGACCACCATGGACAGATGGTTCTTTACCCTGTGCTGCAGTTCACTCAGCATGACGTTGGACGGGGTGTCATGAGCCGGCCGCTTGCCGCCCCCTGTTCCAGCCGCGTTGCCATCCTCCTGCTCGGCCACCTCACGTTGCACGGCCAGGAAGGCCTCGACCTCGCCACTTTCATCCTCAATCGGGGAGAGCAGGATTTCATTGATGAAGGCGCTGCCGTCTGCGCGATAATTCCTTATCCGGATCGTGTCTTCCTGCCGGTTCGCGACTACCTGGCGCAGGCGGTCTATATCCGCTGTCGCCGTCTCATCGCCCTGCAGGAAACGGCAATTGCGCCCGATCGCGTAATCAGGGCTGTACTGGGTCAGCGCCTCGAAGCCGTAATTGGCGTAGACGATCGGATTATCTGGCAGTCTCGGGTCCGAAATAACGATAGACAGCGAAGAGCGTGCGATCGCAGGCGTAACAAGATGCTCGCCATGGCCGTGGTCGGGATTGCCGGACACAATGCGGCCCTCCAATTCGCGAGACGGATCAGTCCCAAAGGATCAAAATAGTGGGCGCGCCTGACATCGATCAGCCCACCACCGTGATCTTGCCCCAATCGGGCCAAGAGAACAACCGCCTGACCTCCAGAAGGGTTTCACGTCTTGCCGGGCACAGACCTCTTGGCTGATCCACTGGGGGCGGCCTGCCGTAGACAGATCAAAGCGATCAGCAGACGGACCCTTCCATGAAATACACCCTGACAGCCGCCGCCTTTCTCACGGGCAGCGCCGCCTTCGTCTTCACGGCCCACCCGCAGGAGCGCGAGCCGCTCGACGGCTGGCAGGTCAGCGTCGGCGCGGGCGTCCTGACCTCGCCCACCTATGAGGGCGACGATGACTATGACCTGAAAGTCCTTCCCAACCTCCAGTTTCGCTATGGCGCGCGCTTCTTTGCATCGGTTCAGGACGGCGTCGGCTATCGGCTGTTCAACTCGGACACTCTCTCCGCCGGCCCGATCGCCAGGGTCCGCTTCTCGCGCGATGAGGATGGCGACCAGACCTTCTCTGTCACAGGCGGTGAGACAGACGACCTGCTCGGCCTTGGCGATGTCGATACGACAATCGAGGTCGGTGGTTTTGTCGGATGGACGGTGGGCGACATTGCGCTGTCAGGCGAAGTGCGACAGGGGCTCGGCGGCCATGAAGGGCTCGTCGCAGACCTCGGCGCATCCTGGCGCGGCCGGCTCACAGGCTTCGGCCCGCCTGTCTTCTGGTCTGCCGGCCCGAGTATCCGCCTCGCCGACAGCGACTATACCTCCGCCTATTTTGGCGTGACACCGCTCCAGTCGGTGCGCTCCGGCCTGCCGCAATATGAGGCCGATGGCGGGCTCTATTCCTACGGGCTCGGCGCCAGCGCCTTTGTCCCGCTCGACCGGGACAATCGCTGGTCGCTCGTCATGATCGCCGGCTATGACCAGTTGGCAGGCGATGCGGGCGACGCGCCCCTGGTGGATCTGCGCGGCGCACGCGACCAATTCACGTTTGGCGCGTTTCTCTCCCGCACCTTCCAGTAACCCGGACAAGACTTATGAAACACGCCCTCTCCGCCCTCGCCCTTGCCTCCCTCGTCCCGTTCGCGGCCGGCTGCTCCATTCTCACCCAGCCTGACTATCGCGATGAGACCACGCCGCCGCCGACCGTCGAAAGCGTCGATCTGGAGCGCTATGCCGGCCTCTGGCACGAGATTGCGCGCTACCCCAACAGTTTCGAACGGGGCTGCACCGACACGACGGCGGAATATGGCCTGCGCGAGGATGGCCGCATCTCCGTCACCAATTCCTGCACCAAGGAAAAGACCGGCGAGCGCGATGTCGCCGAAGGCGTCGCGAAACCTGTCGAGGGCTCGAACAATTCAAAACTGAAAGTGAAATTCGCCCCCAGCTGGGTCCCCTTCGCCTGGGGCGACTACTGGATCCTGCATCTGGAACCTGACTATTCCGCCGCCCTCGTCGGCTCCCCCGATGGCAAATATCTCTGGATCCTCGCCCGCGACGAAGACCCGGAGCAGGCGGTGATTGACCGGATCTTGGAGAAGGCCGAAGCGCTGGGATACGAAACCGAACCGCTCATGTTTGCGGAGTAATTGGTCAGGCCTGATCAATTGAGATCCTTGCCATCCGCACCGCTAGTCGTTTGTCTGGCTCGTAGGAAACAAAAAGGCGAGGCGCGCGATGAAGACATGGTTATTGGGGCTGGCTCTGGGCCTCACATGGGCAGGCTCTGCCGCAGCGCAGACCGCCGACACCGGTCCCACCGCCCAGATCGTGCCGGCCGTTCCCGGTCAGCAAGTCTATCTGCCCACCGTTGATGAGACCGCCGCCGACACCGAGCAGTGGAACCGGGTCTTCGGACAGGTCTGGGTGCGCAATGTCTCGAAACCTTCGATCTACCCTGTGATGCCAAAGAACGGACGCGGGAACGGCCAGGCCGTCATCATCGTGCCGGGCGGCGGATTCTCTTTCGTCTCCATCGAGAGCGAGGGCTTCCGCGTGGCCGAACGCCTCGCCGCCGAGGGCTACACGGCCTTTGTTCTCAAATATCGCCCTCGTCCGACACCCGAAGCGCCGGATGCTTTTCTGGAGCAGATCAACAGGGAGTTTCAGGCGCTGGGCCGCGTGGAGGACACGCTGGACCAGACCGCCAATGCACC
>NZ_JBARZC010000321.1:0-8152 GCF_049649345.1 Henriciella sp.
ATCAAGACTGTCGTGATGTCGATTTCCGAGCAGGAACGCCTGCTCGACGATATCTGTAACGATGTTCTCGGCTATGGCCCGCTCGAGCCGCTTCTGGCGCGCGATGACATTGCCGATATCATGGTCAATGGCGCTGACACCACTTATATCGAGGTCAACGGCAAGATCGAGCGGACCAATATCCGGTTCCGCGACAACTCCCAGCTGATGAACATCTGTCAGCGGATCGTGTCGCAGGTCGGCCGCCGCGTCGACGAAAGCTCACCGATCTGTGATGCGCGTCTGCTCGACGGCTCTCGTGTCAACGTCATCTCGCCGCCGCTCGCGATTGATGGCCCGACGCTCACCATTCGTAAGTTCAAAAAGGACAAGCTGCGCCTTCAGGATCTGGTCAATTTCGGGTCCATTTCAGAGCCCGGCGCGGAAATGCTCCGCATCATCGGTCACTCGCGCTGCAATGTGCTGATTTCTGGCGGTACCGGTTCTGGTAAGACGACGCTGCTCAACTGTCTCACCGGCTTTATCGACCCGACCGAACGGGTCATCACCTGCGAAGACTCCGCCGAACTCCAGCTCCAGCAGCCGCATGTTGTGCGCCTCGAAACCCGCCCGCCGAACATTGAAGGCTCCGGCGAGGTCACGATGCGCGATCTCGTCAAGAACTGTCTGCGGATGCGCCCTGAGCGGATCATCGTCGGCGAGGTTCGCGGGCCTGAAGCATTTGACCTTCTGCAGGCCATGAACACGGGCCATGACGGCTCGATGGGCACGCTGCACGCCAACAGCCCGCGCGAAGCCCTGAGCCGCGTCGAATCCATGATCACCATGGGCGGATTTTCGCTGCCGGCGAAAACCATCCGTGAAATGATTGTCGGCTCGATCGATGTTGTGGTCCAGGCGTCGCGCCTTCGTGACGGCTCGCGCCGTATTATGCAGATTAGCGAAGTCATGGGTCTCGAAGGCGATACGATCGTGCTTCAGGACGTCATGAAGTACGAGATCGACGGCGAAGACGAGGACGGCAAGGTCAAGGGCCGCCACCGCGGCACCGGTATTGGCCGCCCGCGCTTCTGGGAGCGGGCCTCCTATTACAATCTTGAGCGCGACCTCGCCAAGGCTATCGACGCGATGGAGACCTGATCGATGAATCAGGACCTTCTTATCTATGTTGTCGGCGGACTGGCCTTTCTCGCGCTCGCAGGCGTCGGCCTCGCCTTTACCGGCGGCTCCAACGACGCTGCAGCCAAGCGAGCCAAACAGATCAAGCAAGGCACTGCTGGCAAGGCCCGCAATTCCGATGCGCAGGACGTCAACTCCCAGCGCAAGCGCCAGACCCAGCAAATGCTCAAGAAGCTGCGCAAGCAGGACGAAGAGCGCCGCAAATCCCTGATCCCGCAAGACATCAAGTCCAAGCTTATGCAAGCGGGCATCTCCATGCCGGTCGAGGCCTTCTGGATCGGATCGGCCGTCCTTGGTGTCCTGCTCGCGACGGTGACCTGGCTGTCTGGCGCGGAAGGCCCGCCGCCAATCGCCGGTATCGAAATCAAGTCCCGTCCAGCCATGGTCTTCGCGGCTGGTTTTGCAGGCTTTATCGGCATTCCGCGCTTCATTCTCGGCTTCCTGACCAAGATGCGCCACAAGAAGATGACGAACCAGTTCGCCGATGCCATCGACATCATCGTGCGCGGCGTGAAATCCGGTCTGCCGCTGGCTGAATGTCTGCGCATCATCGCCAAGGAAAGCCCCGATCCCCTCGGCGGCGAGTTCAAGACGCTGACCGACAATATCCAGATGGGCACGCAGCTCGACCGCGCGCTGCAGCAATTCTTCAAGCGCGTGCCGCTGCCCGAAGTGAACTTCTTCGTCATTGTGCTGACCATCCAGTCGAAGTCCGGCGGTAATCTTTCCGAAGCGCTCGGCAACCTCTCCAAGGTTATCCGTGAACGGAAGATGATGCGCGAGAAGATCAAGGCCATGTCGTCTGAAGCCAAGGCGTCGGCCGGCATTATCGCCTCGCTGCCCTTCGCTGTCGGCCTCATGGTCTACATGACGACGCCCGGCTACATCATGGAACTGTTCCGCACGTCGACCGGCCACATGATCCTGTTCATGGGCGCGTGTCTGATGTTCACCGGCGTCACTGTCATGCGCCGCATGATCAATTTCGATATCTAGGGAAGGAGGCAGACCATGGAAGCTTTTGCCAGATCCCTAGGCGATCCAGGGACGATCGCGTCCATGCTCGCGGCGGTCGCGATGTTCGCAACCATTACCTCTGTCATGCTTCCGGCGCTCAAGGGTGACAAACTCGAGACCCGCCTCAAACAGGTGACAAGCCAGCGCGAAAAACTGCGCAAGGCGAGCCGTGCGGCGCTTGAGCAAAAAGGCCTCAAACGCGACGATAGCGGCGCGATCAGCGAGATTACCGGCAAGCTGAACCTGCAGAAGATGCTGGAGGACCCGAACGTCCAGGCCAAGCTTGTCCAGGCCGGTCTGCGCGGGCCGCGGCCGCTGGCCATCTTCTATTTCTGCCGCTTCGTGCTGCCATTTGCCGGCGCGCTTGCAGCCTTCCTCTATATCTTCTTCGTCAATGATCACGGCCTCAGCCCGCAAATGAAGATCGGTGCTGTCGTGTTTGGCGCGGCGGCCGGCTTCTATGCGCCGAACCTTTACGTCTCCAACATCGCTTCCAAGCGCCAGCAATCGATCATGCGTGCCTTCCCGGACGCGCTCGACATGCTGCTCATCTGCGTGGAATCGGGCATGTCGATCGAGCTCGGCTTTGCCAAGGTTGGCGCCGAGATCGGTGCGGCCTCCCCGGAGCTTGCCGAGGAATTCCAGCTTACAACGGCTGAACTCGCCTATCTGCAGGAACGCCGCCAGGCCTATGAGAACCTTGCCAAGCGGACCGGCCATGAAGGCGTCAAATCGGTCTGTATGGCGCTGATGCAGGCTGAACGCTACGGTACGCCGCTTGGCGATGCTCTGCGCGTCATGGCCAAGGAAAACCGCGACATGCGCATGGCCGATGCCGAGAAGAAGGCCGCCGCGCTGCCAGCCAAGCTGACCGTGCCGATGATCCTATTCTTCCTGCCGGTCTTGTTCCTCGTCGTGCTCGGCCCCGCCTACATCAAATACCAGGAAATGAACGGCGGTTAGGCGCAAGTCACCCTCGTTCTTCGACAGGCTCAGGATGAGGGTCGAACCACAGGCCGCAGCCGCAATCCTCACAGCAAACGTAACGCCATCGCGCTCCAGTTAAGGGGGCGCGTCGCGCTCGCCTTAGTCGCTGCCTGTCGAGCCGCGCAGGCTGAGGCCTGAAGCGACCGCCTGGCGGGCACTGTCATCGGCGTCGTCACCGGCTTCTTCTGTCTCGCCCGCGTCACCGCGTAGCGCGCCATAGTCGCGTGTTGGCGCCAGCATGGATCTCAGCGTGGCGCGGTTGGCTTCGACGGTGCGCTGGGGCGCGTGCGGGTCGACCTCTTCCATCTCGGCAACCCGGCCCTGCAACCCGAGAATAAGCGCCAGGTTCTGGCGCACGCGCGCATCGGCGCCGGGCAGCGAGGCGGCATAGCGAATGCGCTCTTCTGCCTGTTCGATCTTGCCCGACAGCGCCAGCGACAGCCCGTAATTGGTCAGTGTCGAAATCCGGTCCGGTTCGATCTGCAGCGCCGCAGCATAGGCCGTTTGCGCATCAAAATGGCGCTCCAGCTGGTCGAGCGCGACGCCGAGGCCTGCGAGGGCTGACGCATTCTGCGGATTGACGACACTCGCGCGGTAGAAGGCGTCTGCCGCTTCGCCCGGACGCCCCTCACTCATTAGGGCGCGGCCCATGATCAAATTGAGTTCATCGGATTTCGGATGCAGCGGGATCGCCGAAGACAGGACCTCGATCGCGCGGACATGGCTGCCAATCTCACGCAACGAAGTTGTAAACCGGATCGTTGTCTCAAGGCTGGAAGGATCTTTCCTGAACTCGGCCGCCCAGAAATTGGCCCGCGTCAGCGGGTCGGCGCGGTCTATCTCGGCGATCTCTTCCGGCGTCGCGGGGGCGATCTCTGCGGCCATTGCTTCTTCAAGCGCGGCGGCCTGTTCTTTATCCGCTGTGCTTGCGCAGCCTGCCATGAGCGCGGCAGAAAGAAGGGGTACGGCAAGTCTGATCGCTCTGGACATCTCATCGCTCCGGTGAAGAGTATTCATCGGCGACCTTGCCCTCGCGACCGTCAAGGATCAGTTAACAGAACAGCCGATTTGCTTAACCAGTTCGATTAAATGGAGTCTTCCAGCCCAATGCATAAAGCTTTTACCGCCACCGCTTCCGCTCCGGCGAAAATCCATCTGTTCCGCCCGGACGAGTGGGAAAGCGCGTCTGGCGATCTGCCGGCAGGTCTCGCCTCGCTTGCCAAGGCGAACGGGTTTGGCGGCAAGACCGGCGAAATGGTGATTGCGGCAGGCGATGATGGCGCGCGGGAAGCCGTCCTGTACGGCCTTGGCGCGAAGCCAGAAGCCCTCAGCCTGGCAGGCCTGGCTGCGAAGCTGCCTGAGGGCGATTACGAGATTGTCCGCGATGCCGGCCTTCCCATGGCCCATATCGCCGCCGGCTGGGCGGATGGCGCCTACCGCTTCGACCGCTATCTGAAGGACAAGGCCAGCCCGCCGCGCCTCGTCATCGGCGAGCATGAGGATGCTGACGCGTTGGACCGCGAAGCCGACGCCGTCAGCCTCCTGCGCGACCTCGTCAACACACCGGCCCAGCATATGGGCCCTGCCGCGATCGAACAGGCGGTTCGCCAGATTGGCGAGCAGCATGGCGCCGAGGTCAGCGTCACGACAGGCGACGAGCTGCTCGACCAGAACTAT
Organism: Henriciella sp.; assembly: GCF_049649345.1. Taxonomy (GTDB): domain Bacteria; phylum Pseudomonadota; class Alphaproteobacteria; order Caulobacterales; family Hyphomonadaceae; genus Henriciella. The sequence continues at coordinate 4,861 of NZ_JBARZC010000321.1, forward strand.
CCGATGATCCATGCGGTCGGCCGCGCCGGCCCTGAAGCCCCGCGCCTCATCGAGCTGACATGGGGCAGTGAGGACCATCCCGAACTGGCCCTTGTCGGCAAAGGGGTCGCCTTCGATACGGGCGGCCTCAACATTAAGGGCGGCGCCGGCATGAAGCTGATGAAGAAGGATATGGGCGGCTCGGCACATGTCATCGCGCTCTCCAAGCTTGTCATGGCCGCCGGGCTTCCGGTGCGCCTGAAACTCTATGTGCCGGCGGTGGAGAATGCGATTTCCGGCGACGCGTTCCGGCCCAGCGATATCCTGTCCAGCCGCAAGGGTCTGACCGTCGAGATCGACAATACTGACGCCGAAGGCCGCCTGATCCTTGGCGATGCGCTGACCCGGGCGTGCGAGAGTGATCCGGACCTGCTGATTGATTTTGCGACCCTGACAGGCGCGGCACGCGTCGCGCTCGGTCCGGACCTTGCGCCGTTCTATACCGAAGACGGCGATGTCGCAGATGCGATCTGGGCGGCCGGCGATATCTCGGGCGACCCGGTCTGGCGCATGCCGCTCTGGGATCCGTACAAGTCGATGCTCAAATCCTCGATTGCCGACATCCAGAATTCCGGTGGCAGCTTTGCCGGCTCGATTACGGCGGCGATCTTCCTGAAGCAGTTTGTTGACGCGAAACGCTGGGTGCATCTCGATGTCTGGGCCTGGCGGAAGGGCAAATATGGACGCCCCGAAGGCGCCGCGGCCTGCGGACTTCGCGCGGTCTGGACCATGCTGCGGACACGTTATGCCTGAAACTGAGGCAGGCGCTGCATAAACGTGTCGTCTGTCTTGCGTCCCGGCGAAAATCCTGCTCATTAGCGAAAAACGATAAGACAGGAGTTCTTTCCCATGCGTATTGGCCTCACAGCCCTCGCTCTCGTGCTCGCCGCCTGCGGCTCGACCAGTGGCACCCCCAACAATGCTGAAACCGAAACCACCGGCGCCGAAACTGCGGCCCCGCAGACAACAGAGGCGACGGCCGAAGAGATTGAGGCCGAAACCGCCCGTCTCAATGAGTGGTTCGACGAGAAGTACGAAGAGCAGGTGATGATGAGCCCGATCCGGCTCACCTTCCTCGGCCGCAAGGACCGTCATGGCGAGATTGACGACATGTCCTATGAGGCCGCCCAGGAGCAGCTGGACTGGCGCCTCGCCACCGTCACCGAGATGGAAGCCTCCTTCGACTATGACAAGCTGAGCCAGGAAGCGAAGAATTCCTGGGACATCTGGAAATATCAGGCCGAGCAGGCTGAAGAAGGCATGAAGTACTTCTATAGCGGCTTCACCTTTGACCAGATGAACGGCGCCCAGTCCTTCCTGCCGACCGTGCTGATCCAGTTCCACCAGGTCGACGATGCCGACGATATGGAAGCCTATATCTCGCGCATCAATGAGGGCGCCCGCGCCGGCCGCCAGCTGATCGAGATTGCCAAGGAATCGGCAAGCCGCGGCGTGCAGACGCCTGATTTCGCCCTTGAGGGCGTGATCGACCAGGCCCGCAAGGTCATCACCGGCGCCCCGTTCACCGATAGCGAAGAGCCGTCGGACCTCTGGGCCGATGTCGAAATGGAAATCGGCAAGCTTGTGGACAATGGCAGCATTGACGAAGAGCAGGCAGAGACGCTGCGCGAAGACGCCCGCGCCGCGCTGACCGGCGACTTCCAGGCAAGCTATGAAGAGCTGATCGCCTGGGCCGAGGGTGAGCTTGAAGAGGCGCCCGCCAACCCGACGGGCCTCACCTCACAGCCGGACGGCGAGGACTATTACGACTACCGCCTGAAAGTCTCCACCACGACCGATCTCACGGCCGACGAGATTCACCAGATTGGCCTCGAAGAGGTCGAGCGTCTTCAGGGCGAGATGGAAGCGGTCAAGGACGAGTTCGGCTTTGATGGCACGCTACAGGAATTCTTCGTCTATCTGCGCGAGAACACCGACGACCGTGAGCTTTACTACGAAGACAGTGACGCAGGCGCAGACCAGTACGTCGCCGATGCCAGCGCGGCGATCGACAATATCGAGACCCAGCTTCCGGACTATTTCGGCATCCTTCCCAAGGCCGATCTCATCGTGAAGCGCGTCGAGCCTTTCCGCGAACAGGATGGCGCAGCCCAGCACTATTTCGCCGGCACGCCGGATGGCTCGCGTCCCGGCATTTATTACGCCCACCTCTCGGACATGAAAGCCATGCCGAAGCGTGAGCTGGAAGTGATCGCCTATCATGAGGGGCTTCCGGGCCACCACATGCAGATCTCGATCGCGCAGGAACTGCAGGACATCCCGCAATTCCGCACCCAGGCCGGCTTCACCGCCTATTCGGAAGGCTGGGGCCTCTATTCAGAAAAGCTCGCCAGCGAAATGCCGGGCACGTTCGAGACCCCGCAATCTGAATTCGGCCGTCTCGGCTCTGAAATCTGGCGCGCCATCCGTCTCGTCGTCGATACTGGCCTGCACTCAAAAGGCTGGACCGAGGAAGAAGCCTGGGAATATTTCACAGAGAATGCCGCTGTCACCGACAGCCAGGCCCGTTCTGAAATCCAGCGCTATATCGTGATGCCGGGCCAGGCGACCGCCTACAAGATCGGCATGATCAAGATCCTCGACCTGCGTGAGCACGCCCGGGAAGAGCTCGGCGATGATTTCGACATCAAGGGCTTCCACGACACCGTCCTCGGCGGCGGCGCGCTGCCCCTCGAAATCCTCGAACGCCGCGTCGACCAGTGGATCGAAGAGGTGAAGGCGGAGAGCGAAGCGCCCGCTGATTAAGCTCGCTGAGCTGTTTTTGAGAAAGCCCTCTTCGGTAACGGAGAGGGCTTTTTTTGTTGAGGCAACCGGTCAGCGATCGCAGGCGTGGTGTGCCAAATCGCGTATCATGCTATTGTCGTTCAATGTGTTCAGTGATCGGACTATGAACATGATCCGTCAGGTCATCCCTCAGGCGCAGGAAAAGCGATGAATGATGCTGATGGCCTGCCGCCTCAGGGCTCCGATCAGAAAGACGCGGCGGCTGTCAGGGTCTTTCCGCCCGGTGTTCCCTTGGCGACCATTCTTTCGGGCGTAGTACTGATGTGGCTGTGGCCGATCAGGTCAGGCTGGATGCTTCCGGCGCCACTTCGCTACGTGGTCGGCGGGGCGATCATTCTCGCATCGGTCTATTTCCTTGGCTTCCGGGCGGTCGCCTTGATGCGTCGCTCGGGACAATCCGAAAATCCCTATCGTACCACGACCGAAATCCTAGAGGCTGGGCCTTACC
>NZ_JBARZC010000322.1:0-6580 GCF_049649345.1 Henriciella sp.
GGGACAGGCGTCTATCATCCCCTGCAGGGCAACGCCGACTGGAGCGCCTTCTACCTGATCAAACAGGGCGAACGGATCGAGGAGAACATTGCCCGCTGTCCGCGCACCATGGCGGCCATCGATGCGATCGGCGAGGCGGCGCACCCCGCCCCTGCCCCGTCCGTCCTGTTCTCGCAGCTCAAACCCGGCGCCACCATCCCGCCGCATCACGGCATGCTGAACACCCGCCTCATCTGCCACCTGCCCGTCATCCTGCCAGGCCAGTGCGCGCTGCGGGTCGGCAATACGACGCGCGAATGGAAAGACGGCGAGGTCTTCATCTTCGATGATACGATCGAGCATGAGGCCTGGAACTGGTCGGAAAAACCGCGCTTCGTCCTGATCTGGGAAGTCTGGCGCCCCGATATAAACGCCCGCCAGCGGTCTCTCGTGAGTGAGCTGTTCAAGATGTTTTCAGGCGCCCAAACGGCAAGCTAGTCAGGCCTCATTGGCAACGATGGCGCGTGTGCGAAAAGCATTCATCAGCGCGACAAGCTCCGCGGCCGGCACCCTGTAATTTTCCGTCAGTTGAATGGCGCCTTTGCGGAAGAAATGGTTCACCCGGTTGAGCAAGGGGTTCTCGCCGCGCAGGAAGTCGAAGGCGGCATGATGTTCGGTCGCGATCCCACGCGTGCGCTCGACATGCAGTCGGATCTCGGAAATCTCATCCCAGCTGATCCGGCCAATGCCCTTGAGTTCGCTGCTCTCGAACCCCTCGCGGTCGAGCTTCAGCCAGGCGCGCTGGAAGACCGCCTGCAGCGCGCCGATAATCGCCGCAAAGGCCCCGATCACCGCAAATGTATCGGCAACCCATTCAGGGTCGGCATGGCCTGAGCGGGCGATCAGGATCATCAGGAACATGAAGCCGATCCCGATAAAGGCGAGCCAGTAATAGCGTCTGTTCGTCGCTGAAAACGATATGGTTTCAGGAATTTGCTCAGGCATATATGGGTCTCGGAAGCGCTTCGGGACGGTCAGGATAGCCCAATCAGGCGGCCCGCTCCAGCACCTCGAAGACGCCCCTGTCACCTGCCCCCGCAGTTAGTCACTTCCATCGGCGTCTCCACCGGCGCCTGGCCGAAATGAATGTGCTGATCAGGCGCATGGGAAATAGCAGCAAATAGCCAGTTTTGATCGATCTTATTAAGACCTCGTGCACGCCCGCGCGCATACACTTTAGCGTTAATCATATTAATCCGGAAGTGTTAAGTTGCGCCTTAAGCCTGTTGTCCCGGTCACACTGATGGCCCTCACCCAGCCCGGACTGGCTGGGGCGGACGGACCCTGCATGTCACTCGACGAGTATGTTGGCGCGCTCTATACCGTCCGCGAGATTCAGGCCGATCCCGGCAAGACGCCCACGCCGCGCCAGATCGACAAGCTCGACACGCATCTCGAAGGCGTCTCGTTTCCAGCTTTGCACACTGCAACCAGCATTGATCCGTTTTCCGTCGAATTCGCCTCTGCGGTGACCTATGCCGATACGCTTCGCAATAGTGTCGAAACCTATCGCCAGGGCTACAGATGGCGGGCCAGCCAGCAATTGCATTCCGAAGTGCCCAAAGGGGTCGGCGAGGACCTTTCCACACTGCACAGGATTCATGGCTGCCTTCCGGAAGACACGCTGTGGCACGATGCGCCGCCGCAGGCCGCTGCTCGCTTCGAAGCGCCAGCTAGCGCCACTGCGTCCGCGCCCTCCGGCGAGCCATCACCATCCGCGAAAAAAGGCAGCCGGGCATCATCAACGTCCAATAGCCGCACATCCAGGATGAAGCCGGAGAATCTGCAACCGGGCTTATCGGCTTCCTTCATGCCGGGCTGGCGAACCCTGCTCGCTCTGGCCTGCCTCGTCGGGATCTCGCTCATGCTCGTCCGGCGCCCCCGCAAAAGGAAGGCCGCCGAACGGGTCGAACGCTATATCTGCAACAGGCTGATCAAGGTCAAGGTCGGCAGGCGCAAGACCGTGATGAGGATCGTCGACATCACTCAACACGGCATCAAGCTGAAGCATAATGGTCTTATCACCAGGCAGCGGCCGGTAAGCTTTGATGTAAGGGGCACCCACATTCAGGCCCGGGTCCGCTGGTTCAATAATGTCTTTGCAGGGGTCAAATTTGTGCGGCCCCTCACTGAAGAGCAGCTTCTCACGATCACTGGACGATCGAAGCTTCAGCCAGCGCCCAAGCCGAAGCAAGACGTGCCGGACGCAGCCTAGGCGGTCCGCTCCAGAACCGCGAAGAAGAAGCCATCCGTGCCGGCGCTGCGCGGGGTGAGGCGCACTGACGTCCCGGCCCTACAGCCTGCCCGCACCACGGCCGCGCCCTCATCAGTCAGCAGGCCGGATGCGATCGCCGCGTCAGCAGCATTTTGTTCTGCGAAGCCCGGATGCGCTTCGAGAAAACCAGCGACCCGGTCCTCATCTTCTTCCATCAGGAAGGAACAGGTCGCATAGACCAGCCGCCCGCCGGGCTTCACGAAGTGCGAGGCCGCTTCGAGGATGTCGGTCTGCTCCTCCATCCGCTTTTCCAGCTGTTTCTGCTTCAGCCGCCATTTCGCATCCGGCCGCCGGCGCCACGTGCCTGTGCCGGTACACGGCGCATCGACGAACACGACATCCATCTGCCCCTTGAGCGCGTCCAGCGCTTCGGGCTCGCGCGGATGGATGAGCTGCACATTGTGCGCGCCTGAACGTTTCAGCCGCGGGATGATCGCCGAGAGCCGCCGCCCGTCAACGTCATAGGCATGGACCTGGCCCTTGCCCTCCATCATCGCCGCCAGGGCCAGCGTCTTGCCGCCGCCGCCCGCGCAATAGTCGAGCACCTGGTCGCCGGGCCCGGCATTGGCCGCCGCCGCCGCGATCTGCGAGCCGGCATCCTGCACCTCGACCCAGCCCTTGGAATAGGCCGGGATGCTTTCCAGCGAGGTCTCGCGTTGTGAGGGATCGCGCGCAGGAATGTGATAGGCATTCTTCAGCAGCGGCGACTCAACCGCATTGGCAGAGCGCATCGGCCCGCCCGCCTTCTCGGCGTCCACTTTCAGCGTGTTGACCCTGATATCGACATCAGCCCGGACCGCCATGGCCTGCGCCTCGACCACTTTCTCCTCGCCGAAGAGCCGGTCCATCATTGGCTCCATCCAGCCGGGATAGTCGCCCGACACATGCGGCTCTGCGGTCACATCCGGGGCCATGACGAGGCGTTCCCGCTCCTCCAGGGTGAGCTTGGATGGTGCGTGCTCCTCGTCCATCGCGCTGTCGATCCGCATGATGTCCCAGCCCCAGGCATGCGCCAGCGCGCCGAGGATCAGCGCGCGCGGCTCATCGGAGCCCATGGCGTGTGCAATCGAGTTCTTCTTACGCAGCGCATCAAGCACCAGTCCGGAGACCCAGGCCCGGTCCTTTGACCCGGCATACCGCGCCCGCTTGCCCCAGTCGCGCGCCGCTGACTTCACCGGCTGGTGCCGGTTCAGCACGTCCGAAAGAACATCAATTGCCGCTGCTATCCGTCCGCCGTCGCGCATGATCAGAGCCTCTCTGGAAGAAAGCGCACGTGTTAGCCCGCAGAGCAGGCCTTGACTATGGGCTGACTGGAAATCGCCTGCGCTCTGTTCGCACGAAGATCCGCTCAAGCCGCAAACAGGTCCGCCAGCTCTCCAGCAGAGATGGTCTCTCGCTTCTTCCAGGCGCGGTGCCGCCAGGCGCGATGCGCAAATAGCCCGCCGATCAGAAGGCCGCCAATGGCAGGCCCGGTTGCGCCCGGCTCTCCGATCAGGACGAGACCGAAGGTGAGACCGAGCACGGCCGGCAAGGCCGATGCCAGGAAAATCGTCCAGCTCGCCGCAGGGCTGACACCGCTTTTCACCTGAAGATCGGGCCGGGCCTTTCCAATTGCGCCAAGGATGTCGGCAACAGCCGCATTAAATGTCTCACCATCGCCGCCGCCGGCAATTGAGACGAAGTTCATGACATGCTTGCGCCCCTTTGCGCAGAAGACCAGCCCGTAATCGTGGCGCCTCTGCGTGCTGACATGATACCAGCGCAGCGATGAGAGATCCTCATAGGCAATCATCTCATCAGGTTTTCCGGGGGGCTTTAGAATTACATGATCCGGCGCCGTCTCGACGATGGTCTTTGCGTCCATAATTCCTTTAGCATAAATGTAGACCGCCATCGCATGCGCCTATCGATCGCCTACAATAATAGGCGTGAGATTCCAGAAAACGGGTCAGGTAACCCGCAATGATTGTAACGGGATGGCGCTGGGGGCTAGGGTCGCCGCGACAAAGATCAACGGGCCGGGAGGGACAAGTTGAACCTGGAAATCTCGCTGCCGGACGCCATTCGCCCGGCCACCCGCAAGGACTGGCGCCAGCTGGGCGACATCACGGCCGAAGCCTTCGCCGAAGACCCGTTCAATCTCTGGCTGTTCGGCGGCGAGCGCGCGCTGCGCCCGCTGTTCCGCATCATGGCGCGCGACATCTATCTCAAGCACGGCTTCTGCCATATCGCGGGCGACGGCGCGGCGACCATGTGGGCGACCCATGAGTCCAATCTCCGCTTTCCGCCGCTCGCCCTGGTCCAGCTGATGGCGGCGCAGATGATCCACGGCACGAAGGGCTCGATGAAGCGCGGCATGGCCGCTGGCGAAGCGATGGAGAAATATCACCCGAGTGAGCCGCACCTCTATCTCTTCACCATCGGCACGAGAAAGGCGGCGCGCGGAAAAGGCCTCGGCAAGGCGATGATGAATCCCGTTCTCGCCGTCGCCGACAAGGCCGGCCTGCCTGTCTATCTGGAAAACTCAAACCCCGCCAATCACGGCTTCTACACCTCGTTCGGCTTCGAAAAGCTCGGCGATTTCAGGGTGCTGGACGACAGCCCGCCCATGGCGCCGATGTGGCGGGAGGCAAAATCTCTGTAACTGTCATCCCGGAATGGCCGCACGCCTTATCCGGGACCCATCTTTGCGCAGAGGCGGCACACTAGGTGCGTCGGACCCGCTCTACCGCCCAATCGAGTAATTCGGCGCTTCGCGCGTCATCGTCACATCGTGGACGTGGCTTTCTGACAGCCCTGCCCCTGTGATCTGAACGAATTCGGCCTTCTCGTGCAGTTCAGCGACTGTTTTCGCGCCGACATAGCCCATTGCGGCGCGAAGCCCGCCGACCATCTGGTGGATGATGCTGCCAACCGGGCCCTTGAACGGGACCTGGCCTTCGATGCCTTCCGGCACCAGCTTGTCGCCCTCGATATCCTTCTGGAAATACCGGTCAGCCGAGCCGCGCGACATCGCGCCGAGCGAGCCCATGCCGCGATAGGCCTTGTAGCTGCGCCCCTGGAACAGGAAGACCTCGCCGGGGGCCTCTTCGGTCCCGGCAAAGGCAGAGCCCATCATCGCGGTCGAGGCGCCGGCGGCGAGCGCCTTGGCAAAGTCGCCCGAGAATTTGATCCCGCCATCGGCGATGATCGGCGTGCCGGTCTTGGACGCCGCATTCGCGCAATCCTCGATCGCGGTGAGCTGCGGTACGCCGACGCCGGCCACGATCCGTGTCGTACAGATCGAGCCGGGGCCGATGCCGACCTTCACGCAATCGGCTCCGGCATCGATCAGCGCCTTGGTCGCGTCGCCCGTCGCGACATTCCCCGCGATAATCTGCACCGAATTGGAGAGCTTCTTCGCCCGCGTCACGGCATCCAGCACAGACTGCGAATGGCCATGCGCGGTATCAATGACGATCGCGTCGACGCCCGCTTCGATCAGCGCCTGCGTGCGTTCATAGCCAGCATCGCCAACCGTTGAAGCAGCTGCCACACGGAGCCGGCCCTGAGCGTCCTTTGCGGCATTTGGATTGAGCTGCGCCTTCTCCATGTCCTTGACGGTGAGAAGCCCGACGCATTTTCCGGCCTCATCGGTAATAACCAGCCGTTCGATCCGATGCTTGTGGAGGAGCTGGCGCGCCTCCTCGATCGGCGTGTCCATGTCCACGGAGACGACCTCACGGGTCATCAGGTCTGCAACTTTGGCATTCAGATCATCGAGAAAGCGCGTATCGCGGTTCGTGATGATACCGACAACGGTACCGTCCTTTTCCACCACCGGCACGCCGGAGAAGCCGGTCCGCGCCTTGATGTCCTTGAGCTCTTTCAGGCTGGCTGTCGGCGCGATGGTGATGGGGTTCATCACCACGCCGCTTTCATACTTCTTCACCTGCGTCACCTGCCCGGCCTGCTCCTCGACGGTCAGGTTGCGATGGACCACGCCGATGCCGCCGGCCTGAGCCATGGCTATGGCGAGGCGCGCTTCGGTCACTGTGTCCATCGCTGAAGAGAGCAGCGGAATGTTTAGCGGAATGGATTTGGTCAGGAAGGTCGAGACGTCGACATTGGCAGGCATGACCTCGCTCGGGCCGGGCTGCAGGAGCACGTCATCGAAAGTGATAGCTTGTCGGATTTTCATGTGGGGAGCTCCCTTTTCGGCCTAATAAGGGAGTCGCGGGGCTTCGAAAAGCCCCTTTTTCGGCCCGTCTGCAATCGCTCCGGCAC
>NZ_JBARZC010000323.1:0-1973 GCF_049649345.1 Henriciella sp.
GAGTTTTTCCTCGACCTCGCGGATCCCCTCCGACATCTTTGTGCGTGTCACACTTGGCGCGACGGCATTCACCCGCACGCCATACTTGCCAAGGTCGAGCGCCATGGCGCGGGTCATGTTGGAGACCGCGCCTTTCGACGTGTTGTAGCCGAACATCTGCCAGTCGCCGCCAATACCTGACACCGACGAGGTGTTCACGATCGAGCCCCCGGCATCCTTCAAATGCGGTAGCGCCTCCTTCACCGTGTTAAATATGCCGGTGACATTGACGTCCATCATCATCTGGAACTGCTCCAGGCTGAGGTCTCCCGGCTCGCCCATCTGCGCGACGCCAGCATTGTTGACGAGGCAGTCAAGGGCGCCGAAGCGGTCCGTTGTCTCAGCGATCAGGTGGCTGACATCATTCGCGTTCGAGACATCTCCATCAACCACGAGCGTCCGCTCGTCTGGCAGGTCTTCGGCGACCGCATCGAGTTTCTCGCGCGTGCGGCCATTGAGAACCACAGCCCACCCATCGGCCGAAAACCGCCGCGCGGTCGCCTCGCCAATGCCGGAGCCTGCGCCCGTTACGATGACAGTCTTGGTGTCGCTCATTGTGTCCTGCTCCGCTTGCCTGATGGGCGCGGGCTGCATGGAATTGCGCCCGCCCTCAAAAGGGTACGCGGGCGGGCGTGGCCGGTTCCGGGCAATATCAGGTGAGGCCGGTTCCGGCGTGCGGCTCAGCGGTGGCGCGGATTGGTGTAGAGGTTGCGCTCATGGCTATCGAGCTGGCGCACCGCCCGTCCGCGGCAGAGCTGCTCCAGCGCGCTTTTCACATGCCGGCGGGCAGAGCGATTGTAGCGCAGCATGGCGCAGAACATCTGCAGCACCGCCTCAAGCTTGGTATAGCTTTGCGATGCATCGACCTTCACCTTCCAGGAGCCGCCAAGATTGATGATGCGGTGATCCAGCGAGCCGATCTTGCGGCATTGGTCATCATAGAGCGTATAGTCCGCGCCGATGCCGATCATATTGCGGCGCAGCCGATAAAAGCGCGGCCCGTCATTTGTATCGATGAAGAAGGAGAATTTCTCCGGAAACAGCATCCATTTCTGCGCCGAGCGCTCCAGCTGGACGAGCTGGTCATGGCGCGCCAGATTGATCGAATAGGCTGGCACGGGCACGCCGCGCGCACCGAGGCTCAGCTGTAGCGAGCGGCCCATCAGAAGCTCCATCGAGCCGCGCCAGTTCATCGTCTCGTTGAACTGCTTGATGACGAGGCGGCGCTTCATGCCTTCCTCATCGGTCCAGAGCTCCTTGCGAAAGGCGAGAATGCCGGTCCGCTCGCGGCCTTCCTTCACCTGGCCGATGATCTCCATATCCTTGGTGAACTGAGGAGAGGCGGCCTCATGCTGGGTATGCTTCATGATGCCGATCTCGGTCAGGTTCAGATCGGTCAGCCAGAGATCGACCTTGAATTCGCGCCATTCGGTTTTCGTGCGCTCGCGCGACGAGGTGGCTTGATTGGCTGTGATGGCCATACGCGGGAAACTCCTGCGGGCTTGGTGTTCGACATGTCAGCCCGAACTCTCGCTGCTTCGGCTATACACAAGGTTAACGGAACGGGGATTTCTGTTAATCCTGTTGAAGGCACACGGTTCTGATGGCAAACGCCGAACAGACGACATCAGGACATGCAGAATGAACAGCCAGACCCTCACCATCGCGAAGCGCTTTAACGGTCCGCCAGGTAGCGGCAATGGCGGCTATTCGGCAGGGCTGCTGTCCCAGCATCTCCATGGTCCCCACACGATTCGCCTGAACGCGCCGATTCCGCTCGGCACGCCTCTGTCGATCCAGCGCGAAGACGATGTCACGACGGTCAGACACGGGGCAACGCTGATCATGACCGCAAGGCCTGAAGCACCGTCCATCGCACCGCGGCCGGCCCCGTTATTCGAGGCCGCGAAAGAGGCAAGCGAGCATCCGCGCCC
>NZ_JBARZC010000324.1:0-3177 GCF_049649345.1 Henriciella sp.
GAGCTTCTACGTCAATGACCAGAAGCGCATCTTCAAGGATTTCTCCTCCGGGATTGGCGGGGATGTCATCTCCTTCGTCATGGAAACAGAACGCCTCTCCTTCATGGAGGCGGTCGAGAAGCTCGCCGATGAGGCGGGTATGGCGCTGCCCAAGCCGACAGCCGCCGACGCCGAGACCTATGACCGGCGCAAGCGGCTTTACGAGTGCTGTGAAGCGGCGTGCGCCTTCTATGAGGACCGGTTGCGGGCGGCGGAAGGCACAGAGGCGCGCGAGTATCTCGAAGGTCGCGGCCTTGGCGCCGGCGCCTGGGCGCGTCATCGGCTCGGCTATGCGCCGGATGACTGGCGCACCACGATCGAGCATCTGAAATCCAAAGGCTTCAGCGAAAGCGAGATCACCGAAGCCGGCCTCGCCGTCCAGAAGGAAAGCGGCGGCGACCCTTACGACCGGTTCCGGGGCCGTGTGATCTTCCCGATCACCGATGTGCGCGGCGCAGTCATCGCCTTCGGGGGCAGGGGGCTGCAGCCGGATGCCAAGCCGAAATATCTCAATTCCAGCGATACCGAGCTCTTCCACAAGGGCCGCATCCTCTATCGCTACAAGGATGCACGCGCCGCCTTTGGCGACACCGATGAAGGCGGCCTGATCGTCACCGAAGGCTATATGGACGCGATTGCCATGGCCGAGGCCGGGATCGGACATGCCGTCGCCCCGCTCGGCACGGCGCTGACCGAAGACCAGCTCGTCCTCCTCTGGCGCGCCGGGCCTGAGCCTGTGCTGTGTTTCGATGGGGATGCGGCGGGGCTTCGCGCGGCAGATCGTTCGATCGAGCGCGCGCTGCCGCATCTTGAGCCGGGCCGCTCGCTCTTCTTTTGTTTGCTGTCTGGCGGCATGGACCCGGACGACCTCATCCGCCAGTCGGGCCCTGAGGCGATGAAACAGGCGCTTGCCGGCGCGCTCCCGCTGGTCGAGGTATTGTGGCGGCGCGAACGCGACGCCGAGGCGATCGATACGCCCGAGCGCCAGGCGGGGCTTGAGGCGCGGCTGATGCAGGCGGCCGGGCAGATAAGGCACGGCGCGGTGCGCACCGCCTATGAGCGCGATCTCAAATCCCGGATGCGCGATTATCTCTGGCAGCAGCGCCAGTCCAGACGCAGCGGATCGCAAGGTTTCAAGAAGGGCGCGGTGCCGGTCAAAGGCGCCCAGCAGAAGAGCACGGCGCCCAAGACACGCGGTCTCGGCCTCCTGGTCCGCGCCATCGCCAGTCCGCACCTTATCGATATCGGGTTCGAGACGCTTTCAATGGCCGTCTTCCGCGACGAGGATGTTGCATTATTGCGTGACGTGCTAATTTCCTGGCCACAAGCAGGCAAAGGTGTTGACCGCGAGGCCATCCGTGACCATTTAGAGAGCCGAGGTAATACGCGCGCTGCAGACTTGCTCAAAAACTATCCCGACATTCCAGATATTGAGCCCGATGGGCCAGAGGAACGGGAATGGCTGATCGCCCTGGAGCAATATGTAGCCCGAGAGGAGGCCGGCCCTTATGGGGGCGGCGCGAGTGAGGAGGTGACAGCGTCACCCGAGAACTGGCGCCGGCTGCACCATGAGGTGGCGGAACGAAAAGCTCGTGCGGCGCGTCTCAATGAAGCGGCAGAACAGGCGGATCAGGATTGATCCCTTGTCATTACTGGTTTGAATGTTGCAGAAGACAGGCGCTGCGACAGGCGGGAGACTTACATGGCGAAAGCCCAGAAGAATGAGCACGAAGATGGTGAACTGGAAACAGATGACCGTCCACTGCTCGATCTGAATGATTCCAAGGTCAAGAAATTCATCAAGAAGGCAAAGGAAAAGGGCTACGTCACCCATGACGAGCTGAACTCCGTATTGCCGTCCGACGAGCTGAGTTCCGACCAGATCGAAGACACAATGTCTGCCCTTTCGGAAATGGGCATTCAGGTCGTCGAGAATGAGGAAGAGGCCGAAAGCGCCTCGAAGAGCACCGCTGTTGCAAAGACCGGCACGACTGCCGTCGCCAAGAAGGGCAATGCGCGCGGCTCAGACCGGACCGATGATCCTGTCCGCATGTATCTGCGCGAAATGGGCGCGGTTGAGCTGCTCTCGCGCGAAGGCGAGATCGCGATTGCCAAGCGGATCGAGGCTGGCCGGGACGCGATGATCCGCGGGCTCTGTGAAAGCCCGCTGACCTTCGAAGCCATGATGGTCTGGCGCGACGAGCTCATGAATGAGCGGATCCTGCTGCGCGACCTGATCGATCTTGAAACAACCTATGGCGCGGAAAACCCGGCGCCTGAGCCTGAAGAAAAGACCGAGGAAGAAAAAGAGGCCGAAGCCAAGGCCCGCGAGAACGAGACGACCGAAGAGCGCCTTGCCCGCGAAGAACGCGAGGACGAGGAAGAAGGCGCCGCCATGTCCATGTCGGCCATGGAAGCGGAACTGCGCGACGGTGTGCTCGGCAAGCTCGACGAGATGGCGCTGGCTTTCAGCCAGTACCGCAAGCTTCAGGAAAAGCTCGTCGACAAGCGCCTCGAAGGCAAGGGGCTGACCCCCAAGGCCCGCGAAGAATATGATGCGCTGGCCCAGTCCATCGTTGATAATCTGAAAACGATGCACATCAACAATGCGCGGATCGAAGCGCTGGTTGAGCAGCTTTATGCGATCAACAAGAAGCTGATGGGGCTGGAAGGTCGCCTGATGCGTCTGGCCGATGCGCATGGCGTGCCGCGCAAGGAATTCCTTGAAAGCTATTTCGGAAACGAGCTCAATCCGAACTGGCGGGAAGAGACGCTGGATAGCGCCAAGTCAAAGAAGAAATGGGAAAAATTCTTCGACAAGGAAAGCGGACAAGTCGATGAAATTCGCGAGGAAATCACCGCAGTCTCCCAGGAAATCGGGATTCCGATTGATGATTATCGCCTGATCGTCCAGCGCGTCCAGAAAGGCGAACGCGAAGCGCGCGTCGCCAAGAAGGAAATGGTCGAGGCGAACCTGCGCCTGGTGATCTCGATTGCGAAGAAATACACCAATCGCGGTCTCCAATTCCTCGATCTTATTCAGGAAGGCAATATCGGCCTGATGAAAGCGGTCGATAAGTTCGAATACCGCCGTGGCTACAAATTCTCGACCTATGCGACCTGGTGGATCCGCCAGGC
>NZ_JBARZC010000325.1:0-11850 GCF_049649345.1 Henriciella sp.
GCTCAGCGCCTATGTCGGCCAAAGGCAGGCACCGTCAACAGACACCGCAGAGCTCGCTGACGAGATCGCCGCGGCCTATAAGGATGGCCTGCCCGGCTGGTTCGCCTATTTTCTGCTGGGAACGATAGGCGAGACCGAGGCTGCGCTGGACGTTGTGGAGGCGGACGCTTCAGGCGGCCTGCTCGATACGTCGGTCATTCTGTTCGATCCGGACATTCCCGGCCCAAGAGACACGGAACGGTTTTTCGCCCTCGTCGAGACGCTCGGTTTTGTGACCTACTGGCAGGAAAAAGGCCCACCGACGGTTTGCGCCGATGAGCCTCAGTCTCTGCTCTGCCGGCGGCTGGACCGGCAATGAGTGTTCAGCTAGCTCGCAATCTCTGCGATCAGCGCATCGAGGTCGCCGCCATTCTCGTCGAGGATGGCGTCAAACTGGGCACGTTGCTCAATCGCGAACCAGACATTCTGGACTTCGATATCGACAATCTTCCAGTCGCCTGACCCGTACAGGCGCCAGCTCACGGTCTGGCGATCGTCATCCGTGGTCACGATGGTCTGCACAATGGCATCATCGCTGCCGCGGGCCTGGACGTCTTCAATGGCCACCTCAGCCTGCGAAAAGCCGGACAAATGGTCCTGAAGCTGATTGTTCGCAAAGGTGCGGAACGCGGCGATATATTCTGGTTTCTGGCTCTCGCTGAGATTGTCCCAGTGATTGCCGAGCGCGAACTGGGCCACACGGTCGACATCGACAAGCTCGAGGATTGTGTCGGCTTCGGTGGTCGAGATTTCTGCATCATCGAGAGCCGCCAGTGTACGGTCAACGGCTTCGCTGACGACCTGTTTGGCGTCATCGTCCGCCGCCTTCGCATAGGCCGAAGGGCTTACAGCAAAGGCGACAGCAAGCGAGCAGACGCTCGCCACCAGGCCATTCTTTAGCCAGTCAATTCGTTTGCCGGTCATATCGGTCATGTGTTTCCTTTCGTGCCTTCTGCACGCTGTTGATAATGTCAGATCTGGACGAAGAATATGCCCGCCTGCCGGATACATAACGTTGGGCCGTGTCGAGGGTTGCAATCTGCTTTCAGGGCAACAGCAGGCAAGCGTCGCCATAGGAGTAGAAACGGTACTTTTCGGCGATGGCATGGGCGTAGGCCGCCTGCATGATCCCTGTCCCCATCAGCGCGCAGACCAGCATGAAGAGTGAGCTTTCCGGCAGGTGGAAATTGGTTACCAAGGCGTCTGTCACCTGCAGCTTGTCGCCGGGTTTGAGGAAGATGTCGGTTGGCCCGATCGCCGGGACCAGACGGCCCTTCTCGACAGAGCTCTCCAGCGTGCGCAGCGCGGTGGTGCCGACGGGCACGCATTTGTGACCCTGATCACGCACCGCATTGAGACGCTCGGCCACTTCAGGGCTGACCCGCCGCCATTCTTCATGAAGCCGGCCGCTTTCAAGCTGGCTCTCTTTCAGGGGCGAGAACGTGCCGAGCCCCACATGAAGCCGGACCGTCTCGCTGCCAATCCCGGCAGCAGCAATCTCATCGCGTAGGCGCGGGGTAAAATGCAGGCCGGCCGTGGGCGCGGCGACAGATTGGGCCTCTTCGCCGGCAAAGCTGGTCTGATAGGTCTCGCGGTCCTTCGCGTCGGCTGCGCGGCGGCGCGCGATATAGGGCGGAAGCGGCATGGCACCGTGGGCGTCCAGCGCTTCGTCCAGCTCGCGGCCTGCAAGATTGAACACGAGTGTGATCTCACCCGTCTCGGCCTTGTCGGTGACTTCGGCCTCGAAGCCATCGCCGAAACCGATCACATCGCCAGGTTTCAGACGCTTGCCCGGCCGCGCCAGCGCCCGCCAGGTCGACGCATCGACCCGCTCGACAAGGTTGGCGTCGACGGCAACATCTGCGCCGGTCTCGTCTCGCGCTGGGCGGAGGCCTTTCAGCGCTGCCGGAATAACCCGCGTATCGTTGAAGACGAGCGTATCGCCAGCCGAGAGATAGCGCGGCAGGTCCCGCACGCTGGCATCCTCCAGCCGTCCGTCGCCATGTACGACGAGCAGGCGCGCAGCATCCTGCGGCTCCACGGGCCGCAGCGCGATCAGCGCGTCAGGCAGATCGAAGGAATAGTCTGAAAGGTCCAATGGAGGCGCTTAGCCTTCCACCACCGCTGGCACCCTTGGCAGATCGCAAATGTCATTCTTGAGCTGCGCGGCTGCGGCCAGGCGGTCCGTCCAGACTTCGGTATCCGTGTTCTGGACATAGGCCACAGGGCGCTCGCCTTCGGGCAGGTCAGACGCCATCACGGCCTTGTTGAGCACATCCGGATTCTCGATCGGCGTACCGTTTGGCTCTGGGCCTTTCTTGATCGCGCGGACGACTTCGAACCCGTCGATCACGCGGCCCCAGGCGGTGTACTGCTTGTCGAGATGGTCGGCCTGATGGCGCATCAGGAAGAACTGGCTATTGGCGGAATTCGGATCATTGGTCCGGGCGGTCGAGACGATGCCGGGGCAATGTGGCACCCAGCTGTCGAGCATGCCATCGCCCGTCATCTCGGCCACGAATTGCGCCTGCGAAGCCATCGGGAAACCTTTGTACAGCCCCTGTTTGGCATCCGGCACAGGGCCGACCGGGTTCATCACCATCTCGGCCGGATTGCGCCGGAAGATAAATTCGCCTTCGATGTCCGGCAGGCCGGACTCCCGGCCCTTCAGCGCGAAGATGTCGCCGCCCTGCGCCATGAAATCGTCAATGACGCGGTGAAACACCGTGCCGTCAAAATCGCCTGACTTTGTGATGGCACGGAACTGCTCGACATGTTTCGGCGCGACTTCCGGCAGCATCTCGACGAGGATACGGCCCTTGGTCGTGTCGAGGATCCAGAGATTCTCAGCCTCGACCTTGCGCCAGTCACCGGGCGCGGCCTCGACGTCTGCCATGGTAAACTCAGGCGCGGCGGGTGCCGCATCGGTCTCTGCAGGGGTTTCCTGCGCGCAGGCGGCAGCCACAATCAGGCTCGCACAGCCAAGTGCAATCGAAACGGTCCGGGTGATGTTCACTTGTATTTCTCCAGAAGCTTGTCCCTCACGCGCGGCGTGACAAAGGAACTGATATCGCCCCCAAATTTTGCGATTTCCTTGACGAGCCGCGATGCGACCGCCTGATGCTGAACATCCGCCATCAGGAAGACGGTTTCAATCTCGCGGTTCAGTTGCTCGTTCATGGCCGTCATCTGGAACTCGTATTCAAAGTCCGACACAGCCCGCAGACCGCGGATGATGACATGGGCGTTGCACGCCTCGGCAAAATGCATGAGCAGATTGTCGAACGGTTTCGCCTCGATCTCGATATTGCGCGGATTGGGCAGGTCGGCGACCTCCTGCTCGACGATGGCCACCCGTTCCTCAAGCGAGAAGAGCGGCTTCTTGGTCTCGTTTACCGCCACGCCGATAATCAGCTTGTCGACGAGCTTGATGCCGCGTCCGATAATGTCGAGATGCCCTTTGGTGATCGGGTCAAAAGTTCCAGGATAAAGCCCGACACGTTCCATCAGCATCTCCACTCAACAAGGCCCCTCGCCTGCTGCACCAGCTGCAACAGGA
The DNA here is from genome assembly GCF_049649345.1 of Henriciella sp. Lineage (GTDB taxonomy): Bacteria > Pseudomonadota > Alphaproteobacteria > Caulobacterales > Hyphomonadaceae > Henriciella. Next base: position 3,599 of record NZ_JBARZC010000325.1, read on the forward strand.
CAGGCACCTATTCCTCGGTTTCCTCGTCCTCTTCTTCCACAAGGCGGGCCACTGAGACAACCCGTTCATCCTCATTGGTCCGAAGAACCCAGACGCCAGAGGTCGCCCGGCCGGCAATCCGGATCTGGTCGACACCTGTGCGGATCAGCTGGCCGCCATTAGTGACGAGCATGATCTGGTCATTGTCATCGACCGTGAAGGATTGGGCGATCTTCTTGACCGGCCCCTTCTTCTTGTCGGAGCTCCAGATATTGTGCGCGACCAGGCCTTTGCCGCCGCGTCCGGTGACGCGGTAGTCATAGGAAGAGGAGCGTTTGCCGAGGCCGTCATCGGCGATGGTCAGGATGAACTGCTCGGCGGCGCCCATTTCGGCAATCCGTTCCGGGCTGAGCGCAGCTTCCTCATCGCCATTCTCCTCGCCATCATCATCGGCCACGGCATCTGTCTCGTCGACTTCCTCCTCACCGGTCGCGGCACGGCGCATGGCAGCGGCATGTTTGAGATAGGCGCGCGCCTCAGGCGAGGTAAACTCGATATGGTGCAGCACGCCCATCGAGATGACTTCATCAGCCTTGTCGAGACGGATGCCGCGCACGCCGGTCGAATTGCGTCCGGCAAAGACGCGCACATCATCGACCCGGAAACGGATACATTTGCCGAGCGCGGTGGTCAGCATGATGTCATTGTCTTCGGTACAGATCTTCACCGAGACGATGCCATCACCCTCATCAAGCTTCATCGCGATCTTGCCGTTGCGGTTTACGCGGATGAAGTCGCTGAGCTTGTTACGGCGGACCGTACCGGAGCGCGTCGCGAACATGACATCGAGGCTGTCGCGGCTTTCCTCATCATCCGGCAGCGGCATGACAGAAGTAATCCGTTCATCCTTGGCGAGCGGGAAGATATTGACCAGTGCCTTGCCGCGCGACTGCGGCGAGCCGACAGGCAGGCGCCAGACCTTCTCCTTATACACCATACCTTCGGAGCTGAAGAAAAGAATCTCCGTATGCGTATTTGCCGTAAACAGACGAGTGACAAAATCCTCGTCCTTCATGGACACGCCGGACCGCCCCTTGCCGCCGCGATGCTGGGCGCGATAGGTCGACAGCGGAACGCGTTTGACATAGCCGCCATGGGTCACGGTGACGACCATGTCTTCGCGCTCGATCAGGTCCTCATCGTCCATGTCGGCATCAGCGAAGGTAAACTCGGAGCGCCGCGGTACGGCGAATTTCTCTTTCACCTCGTTCAGCTCCGCGCGAATGATGTCGAGGATGCGCGGACGCGAGCGGAGGATGTCGAGATAGTCGGCAATCTTCTCCGACAGGCCTCTTGCTTCATTGCCAATCTCGTCGCGGCCAAGGCCGGTGAGACGCGACAGCTGCAGGGCGAGAATAGCGCGGGCCTGCTCATCGGACAGATAAATCGTGTCATCGCCGCCAGGGCGCGTGCGCCGGTCTGCGATCAGCTCCAGAAGCGGCCCCATATCCATCACCGGCCAGGCCTTGGCGAGGAGTTGCTCGCGGGCCGAGTTCGGGTCCGGCGCGTGGCGGATAATGCGGATGATTTCGTCAATATTGGCGACAGCAAGCGCAAGGCCAACCAAAACGTGCGCGCGGTCGCGGGCCTTGTTCAGTTCGAACTTGGTACGCCGCGCCACCACTTCCTCACGGAACTGGATAAAGGCCTGCAGGACCTGGCGCAGATTGAGCTGCTCAGGCCGCCCGCCATTCAGCGCCAGCATGTTGACCGGGAAGGAGGTCTGCAGCTGTGAATACCGGAACAGCTGGTTGAGTACGACGTCCGGGCTTGCATCCTTCTTGATCTCGACAACCACGCGGATGCCATGACGATCAGACTCGTCGCGAAGGTCGGCAATGCCCTCGATCCGCTTGTCGCGGACGAGTTCTGCGATCTTCTGCACCATGGTCGCCTTGTTCACCTGGTACGGGATCTCGCTGACGATGATCGCCTGACGGCCGGATTTCACATCCTCGATCTCGGTGCGCGCGCGCATCAGCACAGAGCCGCGCCCTTCGAGCAGCGCCTTGCGCGAACCGGCATAGCCGAGGATCAGCCCGCCTGTGGGAAAGTCAGGTCCGGGAACAATTTCGAGCAGTGCTTCGTCATCAATGCCCGGCTCGTCGATCATGGCGAGCGTCGCATCGACCACTTCGCCGAGATTGTGCGGCGGAATATTCGTCGCCATGCCGACTGCGATACCGCCGCCGCCATTGACCAGAAGGTTTGGGAACTGGGCCGGCAGCACCATGGGTTCCTTTTGGGAACCGTCATACGTGTCCTGGAACTGGACCGTATCTTTGTCGATGTCAGCGAGCAGGTATTGCGCCGCCTTGGTCATCTTGGATTCGGTATAGCGCATCGCGGCTGGCGGATCATTGTCGATCGAGCCGAAATTGCCCTGCCCGTCGACCAGGGTCAGCCCCATGGAGAAAGGCTGCGCCATCCGCACGAGCGCATCATAGATCGCGCTGTCGCCATGCGGGTGGAAGTTACCCATCACGGCACCGACAATGTTCGCCGACTTCTTGTAAGGCTTGTCCGGCGTGTTGCCGTTGACCTGCATGGCATAGAGAATGCGCCGGTGAACGGGCTTCAGGCCGTCGCGCACATCGGGCAGCGCACGGCTCACAATCACGCTCATCGCATAGTCGAGATAGGAGCGTTTCAGCTCGTCTTCGATATCGACCGGATCAACGCCATCTTCATGCGGCGGGATCGGGTTTTCCGGCTCGTCTGGCGGTGTATTTTCGTCGCTCACGGGAAGCCTGCCTTGATCTGTCTGACGCGGGCCGCGAATCGCCCGCAGAATCTAGCTTTCAGCCTAGCAAACCCCCGCTAACGGCACAAACCGGAAACCCGCCTTTCAGCAGCTGCTGAAAGATCAGGTGTCCGTCCGTGCTTTGCCGGTCACAGCTGGCGATCAGAGCAAATCCCCGCCTGCCGCAGCCGCCGTCGTTCCATCCTTCTTGAACGCCTTGATCACATTCTTGCCCGTGATCCATTTGTGGACCTCGTCCGGCCCGTCCACGAGCCTCTGCGAGCGGATATGCGTGTACCAGGCCGCCAGCGGCGTATCGAGCGAATAGCCAAGCGCGCCATGCAGCTGGATCGCGGTGTCGACCACCTGATGCACCATATTGGCAAGGAAGACCTTGGCGATGCCATTTTCCTGGCGAAGATCCATGCCATTCTCGGCCTTGTAGGCGATATGCATCAACATGAGACGGGCGATGTAGAGCTGGCTCGCGCATTCGGCCAGCATGAACTGGACGCCCTGGCGGTCCTCCAGACCCTTGCCGAAAGTCGAGCGGCTGGTCACGCGCTCGGTTGCCAGGTCCAACGCGCGCTGTGCCATGGCGACATTGTGCATGCCGTGGCGCAGGCGCCCATAGGCGAGCCTGTGCTGGCCCATGGCGAAGCCCTTGCCCTCACCGCCAAGCAGATTGTCCGCCGTCACGCGCAAATCCTTGATCTCGACCTCGGCATGCCCGCCGCCCATGATCTCATAGAGCGGCCCATGCACGGCCATGGTCGGGATGTCGCGCTTGATATTGTAGCCCTCATTCGGCAGCTCGACGATGAAAGTCGAGAACTGCTCATGGCGCGGCGCTTCCGGATTGGTCTTCGCCATGACGACAGCGATATCGGCAACGCTTGCGGCCGAGGAGAACCATTTCTCGCCATTCAGCACATAATGGCTGTTGCCGTCCTTTTCCGCGCGGGTCTGCATGCCGGTCGCGTCGGCGCCGGCGGCCTTCTCGGTCATCGAATAACAGACGCGTTTTTGGCCGTTCAGGATCGGCTTGAGGAAGCGTTCCTTCTGGTCCTCGGTGCCGTGTGCCAGCAGCGTCAGCATAGTCGCGTCATCAGGCCCCTGCGAGTTCATCGACAGCGCGCCTAGATGGCTCTGGCCAAGCTCCATCTGGACCAGCGCATTGGCGAGCGGGCCGAGCCCCATGCCGCCATGCTCCTTCGGGATGAAAGGCAGCCACAGGCCTTGCGCACGCGCCTTCCCGCGCAACTCGTTGAGGACGGTCTTGTAGTCCTCGCCCTTTTCCAGGCGCTTCTCCGCCGGGATACATTCATCCTGCACCCACTGGCGCACGCGCTCGCGAACCGCCTTGGCCTCATCCGGGATGGTAAAATCAATCGACATGGCGTGGTCTCCCTTTTCTCTGGGGTGGGAGCTAGGCGGATCGCGGCAGGCAAAACAAGCCCTGACGGAGGGGACGGTCGCCCGCTAATTTTTTGAGGCCTTCGTCAGCCCGGACAGCATTTCCGGCTTTGACGCGTCGGCGCATCCAACTAATCTTTGCCAAAAGAGGGAGGGAGATATGAGCCAGGCTTTTTCGCGCAGACAATCGCTGCAGCTCTTGGGCGCCGGCCTTGTTGGCGCGGCCAGCGTTCCGCTCCGCGCAGCCGCCAAAGACCGCGCTGCAAAGGGCTGGCGGGGCGGCGTGTCCCTGCCCTCCCCTGTCCAGGAAATCTATCCCTGCCTGCATGACGGCCGCATCCATCTGGCCGGCGGCTTTGTGGCCAGGGATGGCAAGATCACGGGCCCGACCGCGGAGCATCACGCCTTCAACGCCTCGACCGGTTATTGGGAACGGGAAGCCGCCCTGCCCGTCCCGCGTCACCACCCGCAACTTGTCAGCTACAAGGGCAGCCTGTTCTGCATTGGCGGCTTTGAAAGCCGTGAAAATGGCGTGTGGCAGATGCAGGGCGATATGTGGCGCTATGATGAGGCTGAAGAGGACTGGGCGTGGGCTCCGGATCTGCCTGCGCCGACCGGTGAAAGCGTTGCGGCTGTGGCCGATGGTCTTCTGTTCGTGATCGGCGGGCGCCTGCCAAAGGCCGGCAGAAACCTGGACTGGGACGACCATACCGACATCGCCACCAACTGGGTCTTCGATGGCGAGCAATGGACAGACGCCGCGCCGATGCCCACAGCGCGCAACAGCGCAGCCGGCGGCGTGATAGACGGCTATATCCACATTGTCGGCGGGCGCACGGTCGGCGGCGGCAACACTGCCGAACATGAAGTCTATGATCCGGCCTCGGACCGCTGGGAACGCCTCGCGCCCTTGCCGAAGGCACAAGGCGGGCTTGCCGCAGCCACTGTCGGCAACAGGCTGTTCGCCTTTGGCGGGGAGTATTTCGGCAATGGCGGCGGGGTCTATCCGGATACCTGGGAATATGACGCGTACAGCGACACCTGGCGCTCTGTCGCCGACATGCCCCAACCGCGCCATGGTCTCGGCGCCGTGGCGCTGGACGGCGACATCTACGTGATCGGCGGCGCACGCAAGGCCGGCGGCACCGAAACAAGCGCAGCCGTCGAGATCTACCGGCCTGGACGGGCTAGCTGACCAGCAGCGATTTCAGAGCCTGGCTCGACGTATTGTTCCGGAAGTTCGCCAGATTGGGCAGCACGCCTTCCAGCTCCGCCGTACCGAGGCCAAACCAGCGCCCCAGCGGTTCTGCGAACTCCTCCACCGACGTGGTCGGGATCAGCCGGCCATGGCCTGCATCCTGCTCATGGTCAAACTCGGGCGGCGGCACATCGCCATAGATCGTCCGTCCCTCGACCGCGCCGCCAACAACGAAATGATGGCTGCCCCAGCCATGGTCGGTGCCATCTCCATTGACCGCCAGCGTCCGGCCGAAATCCGACGCTGTGAAGGTTACCACATCGCGCGCCGCGCCGACTTCCTCCAGCGCTGAATAAAACGCCGCTATGCCCGCATCGAGCTCGCGCATGAGCCGCGGCAGTTTGAACGCCTGGCCCGAATGGGTGTCGAAGCCGTCCATTGCGACAAGGAAAACCTGGCGGGAATTCAGCAGCGTATTGCGGATCGCAACCGTCTCGGCAACCGCTTTCAGTTGCTGGCCAAGCTGATTGTCCGGAAATTGTGTCGCCAGCGGGACGAGCGCTTCACGCGCATCATTGAACATGGCGTTCAGATCCATGGAGTCTTCAGCGATATTGATTAGATCCTGCTGGATGAGATTGTCTGTTTGATATCCAACCGCGCGGAAGTGGTCGATAATGGCCTGCTCAGCATCTGTATCGCTGAACTCCATCGCCATCCTGATCTCAGTGCGCCCGGCTGTGCTGATCTGGTAGGGATTGGTCTGTTCGCCCGTCGAGAAAAGCTGGTTGGTCATGGTCGACAGCGAGGTGAATTCCGGCACGGCATTGCCGCCCGAGGCCTTCGCCGCATCGCAGAAGCGTCCGCCCCATCCATACTTGGCCCCCTCCGGCTTGTTGGCCATCCAGCTTGCGACCTGATCATTGTGGGAGAAGAGACGGGCCGGCGTGGCAACGCTCCGGCTCTGCCACCCGCTGCGGCTGATCGGCTTCACGAGGGGGCCGACATTGCCGATGATGGCAGCGTTGCCCGCTTCAAACATGCTGTGAAGATTGCGCAGCTCAGGCGCGAGTGCAAACTGGCGCCCGCCAAAACCATCTCCATTCACAGGCGCGATCGGCAAAAGCTTGTCACGCTCGCGCGACAGGGCCGGGTCACCGCTCTTGTACTGCGCCAGAAGGGTCTGGCGGATGTCCGCATATGAATCGTAGGAGGCCGGATCGAACGGGATCAGCATGTCGTGACTGTCCATGCCCCCGAACAGGAAAATGCATACCAGCGCCTTATAGCCGGACACGTCGGCCGCCTGCGCCTGCTGAAACCCGCCCAGCGCACTGGATAAGGTCGCAAAGCTGCCAGCGCCGAGCGCCGTGGCTCCAAGCCCCTGAAGGAATTTCCTGCGGGAATGGCTCATCTTTTTACCCCTTGCATCAGCGCTGAACGACATAGTCCGGCGACGTCATGATCAGCAGAATGGCGGTGCCGACCCGCACGATCGGGCCGTCGCGAAGATTGTCCGGGTCATCCTCGATACTGAGCGGCGTAATCGCCTCTACAATCCGGCTCTCCAGGGCGTCGGAGAGTTCGCCATTGGTGAGAGCATCATCGAGATAGTCGACCAGTTCCGCCGGCCGGTCGGCGAGCGAGAAAGCCTCGTCATAATTAGCGATAAAGCTGGTCGCCTGGGCATCCTCGCGGGTCAGCCCCCGCCGATACACGAAGTACGTCATGAAATTCGTGTAGCCGACCACCGTTGTCGCATTGGTGATCTGAAGCTCGGGCACCGTCATCTCGGCGGCCCCTGTCGCCGTTCCGGGCGCGACGTAGCCAGGCCTGTAGAAATTGAACACGGACTGTGACTTGTAAGGCCCCTGATAGAGCGCTTCAGGCAAGGCGGTGTTGAACAGCATCCAGCTGTCCCAGGGTGAAAGCTGGGAGGCATTGAACGCTCTCGCCCAATGGGTAAAGCGCAGAACCGGCTCGCGTATCTTGCCATAAGTCGGGTCCCGGCGCGCCGCATCAGAGCGGGCCTCCTCATCCATCAGCACTGCAGCGATGACGGCCTTCATGTCGCCGCGTCCGGTCGTGCCAACCACGGTTCCATCAGGCAGTTCGTAGGTCCCGCGTTCGAAGGCTGCCGCGACCCGCGCGACATAGGCCGGATCCGGATTGCTGGTCACAAATCGCTGGATCAGCTGGCGCGAAATGAACGGGCCGACATTTGGATGCTCGAACAGGGTGTCGAGCGCCATATCAATGCTCTGCTCGCCCGGCGTGTTGGCCGGGATAACCGTGCCGAAAATCCGTTTCGGTTCGCTCGAATGTTTGTGATCGAACATCACCAGGGGCCGGTAGAGCGCGTCCTGGTCGGGCGGGTTCAGCTTGCTATAGAAGACCGGCGTATCGAGGCTCAGACCGGTGAAGACTTTCGCCATCTCTGTGACATCAGACGTCGAGTACGTCTCGATCGGATCGCCATTGCCATCCAGCTTGAGGGTTCCGTCCGGATTGAGCTCATTGAGACCGATCGTGAAGAGCTGCATGACTTCGCGGGCGTAATTTTCGTCCGGCATGCGGCCCGTTTCCGGATCGGCCTTCTCACTTTTCAGATAAGTCAGATACATCGCCATGGCCGGGGAATAGGTCACGTCGTGCAGAAGGTCCCTGAAATTGCCAAAGGCATTCTCGACCAGCACGTCCTGAAAGTGCGCCACCGCTGTCGGGCGAATGAAAAGCTGGTCAGAGGCCATCTCCGACCCCGAGATCACGAAAATCTGGGAAAGGGCGAAGGCGGTGCGCTGGCGCAGCTGGTCATCACCGCCAATGGCATTCATCCAGAAGCTGTGGGTCGGCGCC
>NZ_JBARZC010000326.1:0-6581 GCF_049649345.1 Henriciella sp.
CACATCCAGGTGAAGGTCCGCGCCATGCCGGCCCCGCCCTGGCCCTTGCTCTGCAAGTCAGGCCGCATCGCGCCTGCCACCTCGCCGGCCGCCCATTCCGGCCAGACCCGGACCTCCGAATAGCCGGCCACCGCCCCGCGCTCATCAAAGTTGAGCGACAACAGCCCCTCGCCGCGCGCCTGCGCCGCCAGGGTCTTCTCGATGAAAGCCTCGACCGAGGCGAGCGTCAGAGGTTTGGGAAGCGAATAGATCCAGTTGCGAACGTCCGGATGCTCCAGAAGGGTCAGCAACGCCGATGCATCCCCGGGCTGCGCCATCCGGCTATGATGCGCCGTCGATGGAAGCTGCGTGACGGACCTCACCGCCGCGCGGATCGCCGCGTCCCGCTCAGCGCTCGTCCGGTTTCGCGTAAAAGGAAGCTCGCTCATGCGTCACACCTCCGCCCCTTATGGCAGGTCGGCGAGAAAAGCCTCGACCTCTTTCCTGTCTGGAATGGACGGTTGCGCGCCGGGCTTGGTGACGGCAAGCGCTGCCGCGGCGGATGCAAAGCGCAGCGCCTTGCCCTCATCCATGCCTTCGGCCAGCGCCACGACCAGCGCGCCGCAAAACGTGTCGCCTGCCCCCGTCGTGTCGATTACGGGAACAGTGAAGACGTTCATCCGCGCGACTTCCTTGCCGGCCCGATAGAGGACAGAGCCTTGCCGCCCGAGCGTCAGCGCCACCATGCCATCGCCGCGATGAATGAGGGCGCCATAGAAGTCGGCCTCGATTTCATTGACGATCAGCAGGTCGGCCCGTTCCAGCAAAGCGGCCGGCACAGGGAGGGCCGGCGCAAGATTGATCGCAAACAGCGGGGTCTCGATCTTGCCCGCTTCCATTACGGCCGGCACGGGCACTTCGAGCTGGCAGAGCACCGCGTCAGCTGGCCCAGCCCCTGTCACATCGCCGGAGCCTACTTCACCATTCGCCCCGCTCGCGACAATGATCTGGTTCTCGCCCCTGGCATCGACACCGATCAGCGCAACGCCTGTCGCAGCCTGCTCATCGGTGATGACGCCGGAGAGATCCACACCATCGGCTTTCAGCAGGGCCAGCGCCTCATCGGCATACGGATCATCCCCGACCCGGCCGATCATCGAGACCTCTGCGCCAAGCCGGCGCGCCGCAAGCGTCTGGTTCGCGCCCTTGCCGCCGGGGTATTGCGCAAAGCTCGCCCCGGTCACGGTCTCGCCGGGGGCTGGCAGATGCTCGGCGGAGGCGACCAGGTCGAGATTGACCGAACCGACTGTGATGATCTTAGGGGCGGCCATCAGCGATACTTTCCAAGCTGGCCGAGCATTTCGGAGAAGACGTCGTCGGCATCGGCTTTGTCATACCAGAGCACATGCCCGTCCTCGCGATATTCAGGCACGGTCTTGCCGAAACGGTCGCCCTCTTCGGTTACCACACTGACACGCGCCTTGCGCCCGTCGAACAGGTCCGGCCGGAGCAGCGCAATGATGGTCGACGGATCATGCAGCGGCGCGACCCGCGCCTTGGCCGCCACTTCGAGCCGGTTGGAGGCGGCGAGCAGATCCGCTGCCGCAATCGCCTGTCTCGAGCCGAGCGCCCGCACCCGCTCGACCTGCTGATCGCTGGTCCTGATCTGATGGGTCACATCAAGGTTCAGCACACGGACAGGCACTCCGATATTGAAGACGGCGTGAGCCGCATGCGGATCGGCGAAGACATTGAACTCGGCATGCGGGGTGATATTGCCGCCTTCGCTATCTGCCCCGCCCATCAGGACGATCTCCTTGATGCCGCGCGTGATGTCCGGCGCCATCACAGAGGCGAGCGCGATATTGGTCATCGGGCCGGTGATGACGAGTGTGGCGGGAAAGCCCTTGGTGGCGCGCAATGTCTTCACAAGGAAGTTCACCGCATGCTGGCGCGACGCGGGGATGCGCGGTTTGGGAAAGTCGATATTGCCGAGCCCTGTCGAGCCGTGGAAGTCCTCGGCCGTCACCGCATCGCGCAGCATCGGCACCGGCGCGCCCTTGCAAACCGGCACGTCCTTGCCGGCGCCGGCCAGCTCCCGGATGATCCGCGCATTGCGAGCCGTCAGGTCGCCAGGGACATTGCCTGCGACCGTAGTGATGCCGATGACGTCAAGCGTGTCGCTCGCCGCAAAGGCCGTGAGCAGCGCCACGGCGTCATCGAGGCCGGGGTCACAATCGATTATAATTTGTCTTTTTCTCATTGTATTAGAACAGAAAACCAGTCCGGGCGTTCCGGCAAGGGCTAGTCGTCACGCAGACGCGGCCTTAAGTGTCACTGCAGACAAGACGTAAGGAAACACAGAACATGTCCATCTCCACGAAATCCCTTGAGTACGAAGCCGGCGGCCAGACCTATGAAGGCTATCTCGCCATGCCGGAAGGCAAACCCAAGGCTGTCGTCGTGGTCGCCCATGCCTGGGGCGGGCAGGATGAGTTCGATCACAAGAAGGCCGATATGCTGGCGGAATGGGGCTATGCCGGGTTCGCCATGGACGTTTACGGCGTTGGCAAACGCGGTTCGACCAAGGAAGAAAGTCAGGCCCTGATGGAGCCGCTGGCGTCCAACCGGTCCGAACTGCAGAACCGTCTCGAACTCGGCCTGGAAACCGCAAAAAAGAAATCGGGCTGTGACCGCGCGGCGGCGATCGGCTTCTGCTTTGGCGGGCTCTGCGTGCTCGACATGGCCCGCGCCGGCATGGATGTCGATGCGGTGGCCTCCTTCCACGGCCTGCTCGGCGCCCCCGGCAACACCGATGGCCACAAGACGAAATCGAAAATCCTCGTCCTGCACGGCTGGGACGATCCGATGGCCAAGCCCGAAGACGTGATGGCCTTCACTCAGGAAATGACCGAAGCCGGCGCCGACTGGCAGATCCACGCCTATGGCGGAACCATGCACGCCTTCACCAATCCTGACGCGAACGATCCCGACTTCGGCACGGTGTATAATCCCGTCGCCGAGCGCCGCAGCCTCGCCGCGCTGAAGGATTATCTCGGTGAGGTGTTCAGCTAGACACAGCCATCCTGGCTCGCGCCTTCGTCCTTCGACTTCGCTCAGGATGAAGGCCTAATGTTCGTCAAGTAAGACCTCATGGTCAGCGAAGTCGAACCACGAGATCGCTTGTCACAGCGCCGCCCTAATCGCGCCCCGGCCGATAGGTCCGCGTCGCATTCGCCTCTACATCCGCGCGGTCGAGCAGCGCGGGGCGACATTCCTTGCCGGCGAAGAGCGGGGCCTGGTCATTATAATGCGGCGAGCTCTCATCCAGCGTCGCCGAGCCGAACTGGTGGATGACGGAGGCGGTCTGGTCACCGTCCTCGTCCCACTCGACCAGTGCGATCCAGGTGTCACCGGCCGAAGCATGCAGTTTGCCATCATCCCTGATCTCGGCGGGATAGATCGCCCGCAACGTATCGGGACCGCCATCCACGGGCAGGTCCGTCTCGCCGCGCACCAGCCGGTTTATCTCTCCCCACTCAGGGTCGATGCGGCCATAATGAGTGTTGAGGTAGTCGACGGCGTCCCGGAAAGCCTGAGCCGGAGGCGGCGGTTCAAGACCGGTAAATTGCGCGGTGATCTCCCGCATCACGGTGAGCCCGCCGAGCGCGGCATGACGGCTGTCGGCGCTCATATCGAGATCCCACGCGGCGAGGTGGCGGGCCGCAGCTTCTAGCTCGGCATCATCGCTCCAGTCCTCGGCGAGGACAGCGGCGACCACCTCATCGGCCTGCGAGCCCTCGGCATATCGGGTGGCGAATTTGATGGCGAGTAGCGCGTCGCGGCCGATCGGCGTTTCGCCATCGGTGAGCTCGATGATCCGCAATGACCGGCTCGTCTGGTTTTCCTGAAGCCCCATGGCTTGCGGGAAATCATCCGCCTCGAGATTGTCGGGGCCATCGGTCGCGGCATAAGGCGTGTTGTTGGAATTGAAGAGGAAGCCGCTTTCAGGGTTGATCAGCTTCGGCACATCGGCAAAGCCGCGATAGCCCTCCCAGATCAGGTCCGAGCGGTCGCCCGGCAGATCCTTTTGCCAGTCCCATCCTTCGAGCCGATCGGGATACTGGCCATTGTGGACAAAGGCGATATCGCCATGCCGGTCGGCATAGATGTAGTTGATGCTCGGCAATGCATTGAGCGACATGGCGTCGAGGAAGTCCTCAAGGTTGCCGGCCTGGTTGAGGCGGTAATACTGCTCGAGCTGGCCGATCTCGCCGCGCCCCGCATAGCGGATGGCATAGGTGCCATGGTCGGCTTCGATGACAGGGCCATGCTGGCTGTGCTTGAGGGTGCGCTTCGCCTTGAAGGCAAACGGGCCCCAGAGGCCGACAGGGATGGTCACGGTCTCGGTTTCAAAACGGGTCCATTCGCCGTCGAGACGGTACTGATTGGCATCCTCCGGATTGATCTCAAGCCGGTAGACATCGGCAAGGTCCGGCTTGTTGACCGTATTGGCCCAGCCGACATCGCGGTTGAAGCCATGCAGGATGAGCGGCGTGCCAGGGAAGATCCCGCCTGTAATGTCGAGGCCCTCTTCGGACACCAGATGGGCCTCATACCAGGCGACAGGCCCGGTCATCGGCTGATGGGAATTGATGAGGAGACGCGTGACACCATCGCCAGAGCGATCCGGCGAGACCGCAAAGGCATTCGAGCCGCGCTCCGGCTGGCCCTTGGGCACGGCATGGAAGGCCTCGCGCCCGGCAGACGGATCGAGCGCAATCTCGGCCCGGCGCTCATCGCCGAACAGCTCCAGCAGCGTCCCGTCGAGGCCATAGAAGAAGGGCGTCTTGAAGATAAAACCGGCGACAACGTCTTCGCCGGTGAACGGAGCGAGCCCCGCCCAGGTCGTCTCCGGGTTCTGGGAGGCATAGAGATTGAGCCCCGCGGCATAGGCCTCTGCAACCGCTTTCACATCGGCCGCCACATCGCTGTCATAGCGAGCGTCGATCGTGTCCCATACGCCGAGCAGTGCGACGATATAATCGGTCGGCGCGGCACCGGCCCCCTTGTAGCGAGCGAGGTTGCCCCGCGTCGCAGCGACGACCTCCTGTATGGTCTCGTAATCATCCTCTGCATGGGCATAGGCCACACCGAAGGCGACATCTGCGTCGCGCGCGCCATAGATGTGCGGCACGCCCCAGGTGTCGCGGATGATCTCTGCGTCATAGCTGGACGCTGCGGCTGCCAGCTCATCGGCCGGCGGATTGGAGCCGATCGGGTCCCAGAGCCATACCCCGGCGGCCACGACAGCCAGCAGAAGGACCAGGCCGAGCCATTTGAGTATCCGCATCGCCGGCTCCCTCCCGCAGCCTGCCGAAAGGCCGCCTGCCTAGTTCAGCACGTCCGGCGATGACAGCGTCGAGGTCCGCGCCGCTTCGGCCTCGCGCAGGAGGCGCAGCATGTTGCCGGACCAGAACTTCTCGATGTCCTCTTCGGAATAGCCTGCCTCCAGCAGCGCCGCCGTGACCTTGGGCAAATAGGTGATGTCAGTCATCCCGTCGACGCCGCCGCCACCATCCCAGTCAGCGCCCATGCCGACATGGTTCGGCCCGACCAGCTCCAGCGCATAAAGGGTCTGCTCCAGAAACTTCTCGAAGGTAGAGCGCGGCGCGGGGTATTGTTTGTCCACCTCGCGGCGCGCCGTGATATAGACTTCCCGTGTCTCGTCATCCATGTCGCCATATTCGCCATACTCCGCCGTCAGCTCTTCCAGCGCGGCAGTGCGCTCCTCGGACGGCTCGAGGTCTTCGAGATAGGCGCCGAGCGCATTCATCTGGATAACGCCGCCATCCTCTGCGATTGCGATGAGAAGCTCGTCCGGGATGTTGCGAAAGTGGTCGTAGACCCCGTCGACACCGGTATGGGACAGGATCAGCGGCGTTTCGGAGACCTCGATCATGTCGTACACCGTCTGGTCGGAGGCATGCGAGCCGTCGAGGATGAGGCCAAGCTCATTGGCCTTGCGCACCAGCTCCTCGCCGAGCGGGCTGAGGCCATCATAGCTGTCCGGGCGTGCATCGGTGGCGCTGTCTGCGAACTGGTTGTCGGCAAAATGAACAGGGCTCACCATGCGCAGCCCGCCAATGTAGAAGGTCTCCAGCAGCGAGATGTCCGTGCCCAGCGGATAGGCATTTTCCATGCTCTGATAGACAACGCGCTTGCTCTCATTTGCAATCCGTTCCGCATCATCCGCAGTAAAGGCGAGTTCGACTTCATCGGAATATTTCGCCGCCATTTCGCGGATCGCCATCTGGCGCAGCGTGGCGGCATTGCGGGCCGCATCATAGGAGCCTTCGTCCAGCGGGCCCTGCGCGGTGTAGATCACCCAGAAGCCCCCATCGAGGCCGCCTTCCTTCATGCGCGGCAGGTCGACATGGGTGCCGTCCTCCTCGAAACTTCCGCGCGCCGAAAAATCATAATCGGGCCTGTGGAAATAGGCCGGTGTGTCGAGATGCGTGTCCATGACGAGCATATCCTGATGCAGGCGCAGGACATCGGCAGACAAGCCCGCCGCCGAACTCGACGAGACAGTATGGGTG
>NZ_JBARZC010000327.1:0-2035 GCF_049649345.1 Henriciella sp.
GCCCCTCCTCGAGGCCGGCAAAGCGCGAATGATAGGGCGCCGGGCCACGCACCGGCCCGGCCTCCTCCTCGATCGCCACCAGACGCGCGCGAGCTTCCTCTGCGAGGGTCCGGGGCTGCCGTATCAACGGCACATGATGACCGTTCATATCTCGCCGAGCGCCACCAGATAGGTCTCGACAACGGCTTCGGCCTCTTCGCGCTCCTGGCGGTCCTGCCTGCGGATCCTCAGAACTTCGCGCAGGGCCTTCACGTCATAGCCCATGGCTTTCGCCTCGCCGAACACATCCTTGATCTGGTCTGCGACCTCTTTCTTCTCCTCCTCGAGCCGCTCGATGCGCTCGATCGTCAGACGCAGCTTGTCGCGCGCCGCCTGGCCTAGTTCATTACTCATTTCAGGGGTCTCCTTTCAGGGGTTAAAACGGGGCGTCTTCATCGCCCTCTTCATCGTCGCCGGCGCCCGCATCCTTCTCCGGCCGCCAGTCGACAAAGTCTTCGAGCGCGATCGACAGGCCGCGCCCCTGCGTCCCGTCGACGCTGAGCTTGATCTTCTCCACCAGGTCGGGAGGCGCGTTGCCCATGGCTCGCGTCCAGGGTCCGGGCGCGCCCGGTATGCCCTTCCAGTCGGTCTTCTCGTAGATCTCGAGCAGGCCCGGATGATTGTTCGCGATGAACAGGCAGAAGCCGCGCGCGTCGCGGTGGATCCGGCACCCGGCATAGGCCAGCAGCGCATTCTTCTCCTTCATCTCCTCCTTGATCGCGCCATAGCCGAGGCGCTCGTCGCCATTGTCGGCAAGCACGCGGAACAGGAAATTGCTGCACGCTCCGCCGATCGAGCTTGGCGCGCCGGTCTTCCAGTCGCGCGGCCGGCTGGCCAGCAAGTGATCGAGACAGGCCCGCCAGTTCGGGATCGCATCGGTGTATTCGGTCAGCAGCGATGGCAGGATCGCGCCCCACACCTTGACCATGTCCGGATCATGGTTCTTGCCGTCCGCGCCGGTCAGGTAGCCCTCTTCGCTGAGCACCAGGTCGGCGAGCGCCAGCAGCGTGCCGAACGTATCGGCCCCGCGCGCATCATGGCCGAGCTGCTTCAGCTCGGCGCGGTGCGCCTTCAGCGTCTCATCCCATCGATGCCAGTGATTGCAGGCCCGCCTGAGCAGCTCCTGGCCCCAGCGGCGCGCCTCGAGGATCGTCCAGTGCGGCTCCTCGGCGCCATCCTCGATCTGGTAGAGCTCGAGCTGCGGCATCCGGTTCATGTCCTGCTGGCGCAGGGCCGCGGCATTGATCGAGGCAAACTGGAACGAGTTGCGCGCCCTGAAGGCTGTGCCGGTGCCGCCGGATCCGCCGCGCAGGATCAGGTCGCCAGACGCCGCATCGCGCGCCAGCTTGACCATATTGTCGAGATTGCGGCTGTCGGCCGTGTTTTCCTGCTCATCGAGCGAGACTGCGATCGCGTCGAACTTGACCCGCTGATAGATCGAGGCCGATGTCGCATTCGACGCATTCAGAGACCAGGTGTCCATAACATCGCGCCTGAGCTTGATCAGCGTCGATTTGCCCGTCCGGCTCTCGCCCGTGATCCACACAGACGGGCGCCAGTCGAGCGCCCCGCCGAGAAAACCGGCCATCATCGCGCCGAGGTACAGCCGCGCATCGAGCTCGCCGCGCTTCCAGTTCCACGTCTTCAAGATCCGGTAGACCTGGTGCGCGGCCGCGCGCGGGTCTTCCGCCGGCAACAACTCCTCGCTCGCCTTGAGCGGCCGCATCATTCGCGGACCGCCCGGATAGACGCGGCCATCATGCTCGCCAGGATCGGCCAGCGTCTCGGGAAACACCAGGACATCGCCGCAATGCAGGACAAGGCTCTTGCCGTCATCATCGGCGCGCCAGGCCCCCCGCCCGCGCACCCGCTCCATATCGTCCCAGATGCCCTTGACCGCGCACTCATACTGGATCGATCGGCGGCAATCCTCGGCCGAGAAGGTGATCTTCTCCTTGCCATAGCGCGGCCAGCACTCGACCAGATAGGCCATGTC
>NZ_JBARZC010000328.1:0-5638 GCF_049649345.1 Henriciella sp.
CACGCGACCAATGAAGAGCGCCTGTTCTGTGCGCGCCGGCTGAAAGTGACGCGCGAAGCGCCGCGACGGCTGATGCGCTATCTCGCGCAGGGCGATATCGAGATTGCGCGCTGCCTGCTCGAAGATAATGACGTCTACGACGCGGCAGATCTGTGCGAATTTATCGACAAGACGACCATCGACCACCGCCTGCTGATTGCCGGGCGAAAACGCATCGACCCGACCGTTGCCGAGAAACTCTGCGAGCGGTCTGAGGCGGCTGTCCTGAAGCGGTTGTTGAAGAATGAGGGTGCGACGATCTCCGAGCGGGGCATCGACCTTCTGGTCGCTCACTCGCGAAAGATCGAAGGCTTGCCGCAGCTGATCATCAAGCGCCTGGAGCTCATCCCGAGCCAGGCCATGGCGATGTTCTGGTGGTCGGACGGGCCAACACGCCGGACGATCCTGCAGAGGCAGGCGGCCGAACGCTCAGAGCTTGTCGACCTGTGTTCGGATGTCTTCGCGATTGCCGCGGCGGAAAACTGGCAGGACCCTGTGGCCCGCAAAACATTGCAGCTGATCGAGCGGCGCCAGAGAAACCGCGCCGCGATAGAAAAAAGCCCCTATGAAAGCCTTGAGCACGCCGTCGAGGTTGCTGCTGAAAAAGGGCTCGACCCTGAACTTGCTCAGGAAATCGGCTTTCTGGCGGGGGTCAAACCCGTCACAATCGCAAAGATCCTTAGCGATGCAGGCGGAGAAGGCCTTGCCGTCCTCTGCAAGGCGACGGGGCTGAAACGGCCCTATCTGACGCATTTGTGGCGGGCGCTGCGCCGGCCGCTCGAGCTGAAAGAGGGCGAGCTCCACCCGCAGTTCGATTATGTCAAAGAGACCTACGAATTGCTTGCCGTTGCCAAGGCGCAGACCACGCTTCGCTACTGGAACTGGTCTCTGTCGGGCGCCTTTTCCCCAAAGAACGCGGCGGAGTCCGAAGGCGATGAGGCTGATTTGACGGCAGAAGACGCCTACTCTGCGTCACAACGTACCGCCCGGCTTGTTTTCGGTCGGTAGGACTGGTCTAGGGACTGGCCAAACCTAATTTGAGCAAGTAACAGCGACCCTGATGGTTGAAGCTGTAAAGTGTGGAGCGGGAGTTTCGTGGGCTACTTTGTCGGGCTGACACTTGTGCTGGCTACGCTGTGGCTCGGGCTTTCCGGGCTCTACAAGCCGCTGATTCTGGGCCTTGGCGCTGCATCGATTCTGATCTCGCTGCTGCTGGCCTCTCGTCTGAACACGATTGACAAGGAAGGCGCGCCCTATGGCCGCCTGCCGCAATTGCTGAGCTATTGGGCCTGGCTGCTGGTCGAAATCTTCAAGGCCAACTGGCCGGTGATCAAAGCCTGCGTTGGCGCCAATCTCGACATCAATCCGGCGCTCGTGAAGGTGAAGACACGCTGCGAAAGCGATCTGGCGAAAACCGTCTTCGCCAATTCCATCACGCTGACGCCCGGTACTGTGACGATCGAGGTCGAAGGCGACAAACTGCTTGTGCATGCGCTGTTCGAAGAGGCGGCGACGCCCGAATCCTTTGCAGAAATGGACGCCCGCTCCTTCGCCGCCGCAGACGGGCGCAAGAAGGTGGCCGCATGATCGGAGCTGCCGCAATCGCGCTGATCGTTGCGATCGGCCTGATGCTGATCCGCGCGCTCAGGGGGCCGACGCTGTATGACCGCGTGCTGGCCGTAAACTCGCTCGGCACCAAGATCGTGCTGTTCATCGGTGTGCTCGGTTTTGTGCTGGGGCGGCCAGATTTCCTCGATATTGCCGTGCTCTATGCGCTGATCAATTTCGTCTCGACGATCGCGATCCTGAAATTCTTCCGCTATCGCTCCTTCCAGGTGCCGCTGATGCGCCGCACCGTTTCGCGCTCGGCGCCCGTGCGGGGAGGCGATGATGACTGAGCTTGTGAACGTGATCCTGTTTATCAAGCCGATCCTCGGTGCGCTGCTCTGTCTTGTCGGGGCGGTCCTGGCGATTATCGGCACAGTCGGCGTGTTGAGATTTCCTGATTTCTATACGCGCCTGCATGCCGCCAGTATTACAGATACAGGCGCTGCGACCATTCTGCTGGTCGGTATGGCGCTGCTCGCGCCGAGCTGGCTGATTGTCTTCAAGCTTGCCGCGATCTGGCTGTTCCTGTTCCTGACCGGTCCGACCGGGTCACATGCGCTTGCCAATGCCGCCCATACGGCGGGTCTGCAACCGGTAATCGGGCGCACGGCCAGAAACGGTGACAAGACCGAAGGGGAGGTGTGAGATGACAGGATATGAAGGCGCAGACCTTGCCATCGCGCTGATCAATGTCGTGCTGCTCGGCCTGCTATTCGTGGTCGGTGTGGCCATCGCGCGGATGCGCAGCCTGTTTGCGATCGTCATGCTTTCAGGTGTCTATTCACTGATCTCGGCGACCTGGTTTGTGGCGCTCGATGCTGTCGATGTCGCCTTTACCGAGGCCGCTGTCGGCGCGGGCATATCTACCGCCTTGCTGCTCGGTGCCATGCTGCTGACCTCGCGCACCGCAAAGCCGGAGGCGCGCAGTATGCAGATCGTCCCGCTTCTGGTCGTCATCGCGACAGGCTGCATGCTGGTCTATGCGACAATCGACCTGCCGGCTTTTGGTGACCCGAACAGCCCCGCTAACACCTATGTTGGCACAGATTATCTCGAGCGCACGCCGAACGAGGTCGACATTCCGAACATCGTGACGGCAGTGCTGGCAAGCTACAGGGGCTTCGACACGCTGGGCGAGGTTGGCGTGGTGTTTACCGCGGCGCTTTCTGTCATCCTGCTGCTCGGCTTCGGAGAGCGCTCGCTTTCGGCCTCCCTCAGAGACAAGAACCGGAAAGGATAGGGCGATGAAAACAGATCATCACGTCATCCTTCGCGTTGTCGCAAAGCCTCTGATTCCGATCATCGCCCTGTTTGCGCTCTATGTGCAGTTTCACGGCGAATACAGCCCCGGCGGCGGCTTCCAGGCCGGCGTGATCAGCGCTGTTGCAGTGATCCTATACTCGCTGATTTTCGGCATCACACCGGCGATGAAAGCGGTGCCGCCTGTGTTCGCCAAATCGCTCGCGGCGATCGGTTTCCTTCTCTATGCCGGTGTCGGCGTCTGGGCGCTGATGATGGGCGGCAACTATCTCGACTATGACGTGCTGTTCAATGAACCGCCGGGCGGCCATATGGGCCAGCACTATGGTATTATCCTGATCGAGCTTGGCGTCCTCTTCGCGGTGGCAGGGTCGATGCTGTCGATCTTCTATGCCTTTGCCGGCCGGGTTACCGAAATCAAGGATGAGGACTGGTAATGGTCGAATTCATCCTGGAGCGCGGCAATTACTGGGCGATCATCGGCCTGATGATGATCGGCCTCTACACGCTGTTCTCGTCGACGAACCTGATCAAGCGGCTGGTCGGTCTGTCCATTTTCCAGACGTCGATCATCCTGTTCTACATCTCGCTCAGCCGCATCGATGGCGGCACGGCGCCCATCCTCTATGGCAAGGATGCCAAGGGGCATGGCGGCGAGCACGGCGCAGAGGTGGCGGCCGGGCATGCCACCGATGCAACGCACGCTGCGCCTGATGCCGCCCATGGCGCTGCAGATGCGGCCGCGCACGGCTTCGAGCATGTCTATTCCAACCCGCTGCCGCACGTTCTGATGCTGACGGCCATCGTCGTCGGCGTGGCAACGCTCGCCACGGGGCTCGCCATTGTCGTGCGGATTCGCGAAGCCTATGGCACGATCGAGACAGACGAGATCCGCGAGACAGACCTTGAAGTCGCGCTTGCCGAATATGCCGAGGATCATCCTGAGGCGAACCCGGCATGATTGACCTTATCCTGCAGATGGCGCCGGCCTGGGCCGAAGCGCATGCGCCGGCGCTGCTTATCCTCCTGCCGCTGCTGGCGGCGCCTGTGACGGTGTTTCTGCCGGGCAATGGGCGGGTCGCGTGGGTGATGACCATGGTCGTCACGGCGCTGTGTACGCTGCTGTCGCTCATCCTTCTGGCGCAGGTCCGATCCATCGAGGGCGGGGCGATCATTTCCTATGCGATGGGCGGATGGGCGCCGCCGCATGGCATTGAGTTCCGTATCGACGCGCTGAATGTGCTGGTGCTGATGCTGGTGAGCTTCATCGCCTTCCTGACCAGCATTTTCGGCTGGCCGACCATCCAGGCGGAAATCCGCGAGGAAAAGCGCGCCATGTTCCTTGGCGCCTTCCAGGTCTGTTTCATGGGCCTGCTCGGCGTGGCTGCGACGGGCGACGCGTTCAACCTGTTCGTCTTCCTCGAACTGTCATCGATTGCGACCTATGTGCTGGTCGCGCTGGGCTCGAGCCGGGACAGGCGCGCGCTGCCCGCAGCGATCAATTACCTTCTCATGGGCACGATTGGCGCGAGTTTCTATGTCGTCGGCGTCGGCTTCCTCTATGCGGCCACCGGCACGCTCAACATGGCAGATCTCGCAATCCAGTTGCAGGATGTCGGCGGCAATCGGTCGGTCCAGGTCGGCTTTGCGTTCATCCTGGTCGGTCTTGGCCTGAAAGCGGCGATGTTCCCGCTGCACCAGTGGCTGCCAAATGCCTACTCCTACAGCCCAAGCTTCGTAACGGCCTTCCTTGCGGCCACGGCGACCAAGGTCGCGATTTATGCGATGGTCCGCTTCCTGTTCAGCGTGTTCTCGCTGGACTTCGTGTTCGAAGGAATGAGCCTCGCTTTGATCCTCGCGCCAATGGGCATCGCGGCGATGCTCGCCTGTTCCTTCCAGGCGATCTTCCAGACCGATGTGCGCCGGACCCTGGCGTATTCCTCAGTGGCGCAGGTCGGCTACATGCTGCTCGGCATTTCGCTCGGCACCGCGGCAGGGGTCGCGGCCGGCATGTTCCACCTCGTCAATCACGCGCTGATGAAGGGCGCACTTTTCATGGCCGTGGGCGGTGTGGTGCTGACTTATCAGGGCTCGCGTATTCATGACTTTGCCGGCCTTGGCCGCTCTGCTCCGTGGACGATGACGGCCTTTGCGATTGCCGGCCTGTCGCTCATCGGTGTGCCGCTGACGGCGGGCTTCCAGTCGAAATTCGCGCTGGTCTCGGCGCTGCTCGAGAGCGGCTGGTGGTGGGCGGCGCTGATCGTCGTGTTCTCCAGCGTGCTCGCGGTCATCTATATGGGCCGCATCCTGCAGGCGGTCTTCTTCAAGCCGCCAAACAATCCACAGAAACGCCACAAGGAAGCGCCGCTCTTGTTGCTGATCCCGCTCTGGGTGCTGGCGCTCGCCAATATCTGGGTTGGCATCAATGGCAACTTCGTCGCCGGCCTTGCCAATGACGCGGCTGAGGCGCTGTTCATCGGAGGCATGCAATGAGCGGTGAAACACTCATTCTGGCCGCCCTGATCCTGCCGCTTCTGACGGCCGCAGGCATAATGCTGGCCGGAAAGCTGCCCGATATCCGCGAGGGCATCACGCTGCTCGGCGCGGCGGCGCTTTTTGTCACCTCGTGCGGGCTTGCTGGCACGGTCGGGGCAGGGATGCCTGCCGAATTCGTGCTCGGAACGTCTGTGCCGGGGCTTGATTTTGCGTTCAAGCTGGAACCGCTCGGCGC
>NZ_JBARZC010000329.1:0-11522 GCF_049649345.1 Henriciella sp.
CTTGGACATAACTTTATTTGTCAGCCAGGCGTCGTGGCTGCCCCTCCTACTCAGTTGAAGCCTCGATCGCCATGATCTGAGGCTGACCTATATTCGATTCGAGCGCCTTGAGACGCTCTCGTGCCCGATCGATCTCGCTGCGCGCACAGATATGGGTAACGATGGCAATTGGTGCTGCGCCCTCGTCATCGGCTGAATCCTGCAACAGCTTGTCCACAGATACACCGCTTTCGGCCAGCGCTTCCGTCAGTTCGGCGAGTGCACCGGCCCTGTCTGCGAGCCGTACACGCAAGAAGAATGCCGATTTCTCATTGGTCGGCGCGACAGTGAAGGCGCGAACATCATGGTGATCGGCCCGGCCAAAAGCAGGCCGCGCGACAGGATTGAACAGCTTCGCGACATCGCCCATCACGGCGCTCGCCGTCGGGCCCGGTCCGGCGCCAGGTCCCGTCAATGTCACGGCCCCCAGCGGATCGCCTTCAATACGCACCGTGTTCAGACTGCCATTGACGCGAGCCAGCGGATGGCCTGTCGGCAGGGCCAACGGCTCGACGCGGCAGACGACGCCCTGGTCCGTAATCTTGCCCTCGGCAATCAGCTTGATGCGAAGACCGAGCCGGTCTGCGAGATCGAGATCGAGAAGCTCGACCGTATCGATGCCTCGCACGGAGACTTTGGAAAAATCGAGATCAGCTGAAAACGCGATCGCTGCCAGAATCGCGGCTTTGTGAGCCGCATCCATGCCGGAGACGTCAAGTGTCGGATCGGACTCCGCATAGCCCAGACGCTGAGCCTCGGCGAGCACGACCTCGTAGGGTCTGCGGGTTGACAGCATTTCGGAAGACAGGAAATTACATGTGCCGTTCAGAATGCCGGTCACCCGGCGCACATCGACACCTGCAAGAGAATCCCGGAGAACGCGCACGACAGGCACACCGCCCGCTACAGCCGCTTCGAAGAGAAGATCGACACCGTTCTCGCGGGCGAGTTCAGCAAGCTCCTGACCATGCATGGCGATCAGCGCCTTGTTTGCCGTAATCACGGCCTTGCCGGATTTCAGCGCCGTTTCGACAGCAACCTTGGCCGGCCCGTCCGAGCCGCCAATCAGTTCGACGAACACATTGATATTCTCATCTGCGGCGAGTTTCGAGGCGTCATCGAACCAGGCATAGTCATCGGTCGAAACAGGCCGGTTGCGTGACCGGTTCCGCGCCGTGACACCGGCAATCTCGACCTTGCCAGGCAGGCGCAGATTGTCCTGGCGCTGGACGAGATCCACCAGGCCGCACCCCACATGACCGAGGCCAGCAATACCGAGCTTGAGTGTTTTCAATTCTTCCGCCCCTCTCGCGCAAAACGTGCTAGACGGCGCACCTGCTATCAGCTTCCTTCGAGAGAAGAAACCGTTTGATGTTCCGGGCGGCCTGACGAATGCGCTGTTCGTTCTCAACCAGGGCAATCCTGACAAATCCGTCACCACGTTCGCCAAAGCCCGCCCCCGGCGCTACAGCGACACTGGCCTCATTGATCAGCTGAAGTGAAAAATCGAGGCTGCCCATATGCTTGCAGGCTTCGGGAATAGGGGCCCAGCAGAACATGGAGGCCGATGGCACCGGTATATCCCACCCTGCCCGACCGAAACTCTCAATCAGTGTGTCACGGCGCGACCGATAGATCTGGCGCGCTTCCTCGACGCAGTCCTGGGGCCCGTCGAGCGCGGCGCAGGCGGCGACCTGGATTGGTGTATAGGCGCCATAGTCGAGATAGGATTTCACCCGGGCGAGCGCGGCAATCAGCCGCTCATTGCCGGCCGCAAAGCCGATCCGCCAGCCGGCCATGGAATAGGTTTTCGACATGGTTGTCGTTTCGACGGCGATATCCTTTGCGCCATTCACCTGCAGGATAGATGGCGGCGGGTCGTCAAAGTAGATTTCATTGTAGGCAAGGTCTGAGAGGATCCAGAGATCATGCTTCTTCGCGATCTTCACCGCTTCCTTGTAGAAGTCGAGATCGGCAACCGCAGCTGTCGGATTGGAAGGATAGCAGAGCACCATCGCAGTCGGCGGCGGGACGCTATACTGGATCGCATTGGCGATGTTCTGCAGATATTGCTCCGGCGTCTGAGCCGGCACGCCCCTGATCGAGGCGCCTGCGATAATGAAGCCAAAGGAATGCAGCGGATAGGATGGGTCCGGCGCAAGGATCACATCGCCTGGCGCCGAGATCGCCTGCGCCAGATTGGCAAACCCTTCTTTCGAACCGAGTGTGACGACGACTTCCCGGTCCTTGTCGAGATCCACGCCGAAGCGGCGCTTGTAGTAATTGACGAGCGATCGCCTTAACCCCGGAATTCCTCTTGATGCGGAATATCCGTTTACGTTCGGCTTTCGCGCCGTCTCGCACAGTTTATCCACGATATGCCTTGGCGTCGGCAGATCGGGATTACCCATACCAAGATCAATGATATCGGCGCCGTTCGTGCGCAGGCTCGCTTTCTTGCGATTGACCTGTTCGAAGACATAAGGCGGAAGGCGCCTGATTTTGTAAAATTCGCCCGGCATGGGCCTACTCCTGAAACGACACTGGGTGGGAACGCAAACGAAAAATTGAACCCTAGCGTCGCGCTCGCGGACGATCAAACCGCGCTCTTAGCGCTTCCAGTTCGGCGTCAGTCAGGAAATCGGCCTGCGTGAGCTGCCGGTCGACGCGGCTGCGAAGCCGAGAGCTCCATGCCATGATTTCCTCGGGCGTCGTGTCGGCGGGTTCTGAACGCGGATCGGCCTCGAAGCGGGCTCGGATCTGTTCGCGCTCCGTGCGGGTCAAGGACAGCTGCCGCTTCTGCTGCCGGTAGGTCGAGTTGACCGGCACGTCCGACAGGCGGGGATACCCTTCCCCGGCGAGCTCGACTTTCCGCTCCTCATACCAGTCGGGTGCGGCCTCCCGCATATCCGTCAATGTGTCCAAAGACCCGGCACATCCCGCCGCCAGACCGCAAAGAATGATCAATAAAGACCGCATACCGCCGAAATACCACTTATCGTCATGATTCTTGAAACGTTTCATACCTATACGTGTTCGTGTAGGATGGCGACAATAAGGTGATGAAAAGCCTAAAGACATGGCAAATAAAGAAAATCGCAGCCTGAATAACATCCTGGCGGAGCAGTCGCCGGCACAGCTTCAGGCGCTCGGCATATCGCTCGCTGAAGCGGCCGCTGAATCGCAGGCGCTTCTCAGTGAAGTAATGGCGACAACTCAGCCACAGATCAGTTCATCGAAAAAGGCTGACCCGTTCGGCATGATGGGCGCCTATGGCAAGCTCGGCCAGTCGCTCGCCACCAATCCGCAAGCGCTGATGAACGCCAATATCGATCTTTGGATGGGGTGGGTGAACCTCTGGAAGGATTTTACGCTCGGCGAGATGAGCGAAGTCAAGGACCGGCGCTTTTCCGATCCTGAATGGTCAGCCAACCCGGCCTTCGAATTCATGCGCAAGGCCTATGAGCTCAATTCCAGCTGGATGATGTCTCTTCTTGAGTCAGCCGATGAGATGTCGATCGCCGACAAGCGCAAAGCGCAATTCTATACCCGCCAGACAATCGATGCGCTCTCGCCGACCAATTTCTTCGCGACCAATCCGGCCGCCCTCAAGGCGATGCTGGACACTGGGGGCCAAAGCCTCGTCGACGGCCTCAGAAATGCACGCAAGGATATTGAGCGGGGCCGTGGGCGCCTCTCCATCAGCCAGACAGACGAGACGCCGTTCGAAGTCGGCGTCAATGTCGCAACCGCGCCCGGCAAGGTCGTCTATCGCAACAAGCTGATCGAACTCCTACAGTTTGAGCCGACGACCAAGAAGGTGCATCAGCGCCCGCTGCTGATCTTCCCGCCCTGGATCAACAAGTACTACATCATGGATTTGCGCGAGGAAAACTCACTGATCCGCTGGCTCGTTGGGCAAGGCCTGACGGTCTTCGTCGTCTCTTGGCGCTCGGCCGATGAGGTGACGCGGGATTACACCTGGGACGATTATATCGAGCAGGGCGTCATGGCAGCGACGCATGAAGTGCTCGCGAAGACTGGCAGCGACGACCTGAACGCCGTTGGCTATTGTATTGGTGGGTCGCTTCTAACCGGTGCGCTCGCTTACATGGCCAAGAAAGACGACAAGCGCATCCAGTCTGCGACCTTCTTCGCCTCGCAATCGGACTTCACAGATGCCGGGGACCTTATGGTCTTCACCGACGAGGCGTCCCGCGCCAGCATCGATCAGGTCATCACGTCCAATGACGGTATCATGCCCGGCGAGATGATGGGCGAGACGTTTAACTGGCTGCGCCCGGTGGATCTGGTCTGGCGCTATGTCGTCGACAACTACATGCTCGGCAAGAAGCCGCGTCCTTTCGACCTTCTCTATTGGAATGCCGATCAGACCAATATTCCGGGCGAGACACATCGGACCTATCTCAATGATCTCTATGGCGACAACAAGCTGAGCAAGGGCCAATTCGAGGTTCTCGGTGAGCAGATCTCGATGGGTGACATCAAGATACCTGTCACTGTCCAGGCCAGCCGGGAGGACCATATCTGCCCGTGGCATTCAATCTATCGCGGCGCCCAGAAATATGGCGGCGACGTCAATCTGATCCTCGCCGGCTCAGGTCATATCGCGGGGGTCATCAATCATCCGAGTGCGGAGAAATACCAGCACTGGACGAATGACGGCTTACCGGACACGCCGGAAAAATGGCTCGCCGGGGCCGAAGAAGGAAAAGGCTCCTGGTGGCCGTCCTGGTGGACGTGGCTCAAGCCGAAATCGGGCCCGGAAGTCGAGGCTCGTCCGGTCGAGGATACCGGTCTCGGCGATGCGCCTGGCACCTATGTGAAAATGCGTCTTGGTTCTATCGCAAAGGGCGAAAAGCCGGCTGACACGTATTCCGAGCCCTCAGTGATCAAGAAAGCCGCCACCGCCTCGAAGCCAAAGCCTAAGCCGGCATCGAAACCGGCAACGGCGCGCGCATCCAGCAAGTCTGGCTCGACCAAAACGGCCGCCGCGAAAGCATCTGGTGCGAAGAAGACAGCCGCGGTGACGTCAAAAACGAAGACTGCCGCAGCGAAGAAGCCCTCGGAATCGGCGACTGCAAAGAAATCCCCTGCGAACGGGGCAAAGAAACCCGCCGCTTCAAAGTCCTCGAAAACGGCGGTTGGCAACAAAGCCCCGGCGAAAAATGCGGCGCCGAAAAAGCCTGCGGCGTCCAGCCGCAAGAAGCCGGCCAGCCGTCAGGGAAAGAGCGGCAACAGCGCGTCGAGCCCCAAAGCCTGATCCCAGCCCATCATCAGGTTCAGATTCTGGATCGCCTGACCGCTTGAGCCTTTGACCAGATTGTCGATCACCGCGATCACGATCACACGGCCCTTGGCCCGGTCGGGAAAGACAGCAATCCGGCAGTCATTGGTCCCGCGCACATGACGCGTATCCGGCGGCGGTGAGCCAAGCGGCAGCACCGACACGAACGGTTGGCCCTGATAAGCCGACGCGAGCGCTGAATGGACCGCGTCCACATCACCGCGCAGATGGCAGGTGACATGCTCGCCGCGTGTCATGGGCAGCAGATGCGGTGTGAACGTGACTTCGATATCGCTGAGCCCGGCGCGCAGGTCGAGCTCCTGCTCTATCTCCGGCGTATGCCGGTGTGTGCCGACGCCATAGGCGTGCGTCCCTTCGCCCACTTCGCAGAAGAGATTACCTTCTTTCAGCCCCCTGCCCGCGCCCGACGCGCCCGACTTGGCATCAATGATGATCGCATCCTTGTCGATGACCATAGGTTTCATCAGCGGTAAGAGCACCATCAGCACTGCTGTAGGATAACAGCCCGGACACGCGACAAGGTCGGCGCCCTTTAGCTGCTCGGCCGCATGCTCGCTGAGGCCATAAATGGCAGAGGCCGTGCGCTCAGGCGCAATATGCTCCCGCCCATAGGCCTCGGCATAAGCGGATGGATCGCGAAACCGGTAATCCGACGACAGGTCGACAATCTTCACATGGGATGGAAGCGTCTCGATCAGGTCCTGGCTGGTGCCATGCGGCAGGCAGCCAAAAGCGACATCCACCTCATCCCAGCGCACGTCCTCGGCCTTGACGACATCGAGATCATTGCGCGTGCCGAGATGCGGAAATATGCCCGATAGCTTCTGGCCGGCAAGCGCATTGCCCGTCGCCGCCACTGCATCGACGTGGGGATGATTGCGCAGGATGCGGACTGTTTCCGCGCCGGTATAGCCCGACGCGCCCAGAACGGCCGCTTTCAGTGTCTTCGTCATCCCCGTCTCCTCTCACGGCCCGGACCAAAGAAAAAGGGCGCTTCCCCGAAAAGAAGCGCCCTTTTGGCAAAACAATTTGCAGATTGTCGCTTAGCGCTTCGAGAACTGGAAGCTGCGGCGGGCTTTCGCGCGGCCATACTTCTTGCGCTCGACAGTCCGCGGGTCGCGGGTCATGAAACCGTGTGGCTTCAGAACGGCCCGCAGGCTCGGCTCATACGCGACCAGCGCGCGGGAGATGCCATGACGCACAGCGCCGGCCTGACCGGAGAGGCCTGAGCCCTTAACCGTGCAGATGACATCGAATTGCGTGCGACGATCGGTTTCGATCAACGGCTGCTCGATCACCATGCGCAGAACCGGACGAGCAAAATACTGCTCCTGGTCCTTGCCGTTGACGGTGATCTTGCCAGTGCCCGGCTTGATCCAGACCCGCGCAGTGGCTTCCTTGCGGCGGCCCGTAGCGTAGGCGCGACCGAGATCATCGATCTTCGGCTCAACGGTAACGACCTCAGCTTCTGCAGCTTCACCGCCGGTGACGGTTTTCAGGTCTTCAAGAGAATTAGCAGTGTCGGACATAGTACTTAGTCAGCTCTCTGATTCTTGCCATTCATCGACGCGAAGTCGACAGTTTCTGGCTTCTGGGCTTCGTGCGGGTGCTCGGCGCCCGCATAGACGCGAAGCTTGGCGTATTGCTGCTTGGCGAGCGGGCTCTCGCCCGGCATCATGCGTTTTACAGCAAGCTCGACCGCACGCTCAGGGAAACGGCCAGACAGGATCTTTCCTGCCGTGGTTTCCTTGATCCCACCCGGATAGCCCGTGTGGCGGTAATAGGTCTTGTCGCGAAGCTTGTTTCCGGTGAACCGTGCCTTGTCCGCATTGATCACGACGACATGGTCGCCTGTGTCGATATGCGGTGTGAAATCAGCACGATGCTTGCCCCGCAGGCGTTTGGCGACATATGAAGCAAGGCGACCGACAACGACATCCGTCGCGTCGATAACGATCCACTTGTTCTCTACGTCAGCTGGTGCGTTATAAGTCTTCATTGCTCCTCGGGAGCCTCTCATTCGGAGTGTTGGAATATGTTCAAGCGCCCGCGTTTAAGCGCGCAGACCTTACCTGTCAACGCAGGGATAGCCGGTTTCCTGCTTTTCTATGCCGCGTCGTGTAGCGGACCGCAAGAGCCTGCCGAGAATGAAGCTTCCCCGGACGAAACGGCGAGTGTCGAACAGCCAGCGACGGATGAAGCCCCTTCTGATTCCCTGCCAGCGGTCTGGTCCACCGATCAGCTCGACTTTCCAATCCGCAGTATCGGCATCGCCGGTGGCGCTGGGTCGACGTTCGCCATTGCCTATGAAGGCGGCGGCCTGCAGGTTTTCGACTTCGACGGCGAGCGCGTCACAGCGGTGGCCGAGACCGATGTAAACGCGCTCAGTGAAGGGCGCTACGCCATGCTGTCCGGCACTCCAGTGACGTTCTTTCCAGGCATAGACGGGGCGGGCGATCTCAAGGTCTGGATCCATGGCGGCCAGCTTCCGGAAGCCATCGAATATGATCTTCAGGGAGACCAGGTCGACGGAGCTGCCGGCCTGTGCGCCGCCCCGCCCCTCGGAGGCAGCGATGTGCTGCACCGGCTCGCCTACTGGTCAGATGGCGCTAGCACGCTGCAGGTCGGCGAAATCACTGAAACCGATGGCGAACTCGCCTTCACCGAAGTCCAGACGATTGAAACAGGGAGCCCCATTGCAGCCTGCACATTCACCGCCGACGGCATCGAATTCTATTCGGCCCCGGTCGCGGCAACGTCGAATCTCCGCCGTATGGGACGCGAGACCCTGCTTTCCATAACCGAAACCGGCCAGCTCACGGCGACATATGACAATGGCGAAACGCAGGACCTCGACATCAAGGAAGGCATCACGGTTCGTGTGCCGCCCAATCCGACCGCGCTTGCAGCAGTGGGCGATGCGCGCGGTGGCGGCTATCCCGGCGGAATCATTGTGCTCGGCGGCACCGTCTCGTCCGGAAATCACCGCGCCGTTCTGGTTGATCCTAGCCGGATCACGCTGACGCCGATCAGCGTTCCGCCGGGCGAACAGTAAGCCAGGTCAGGCGCACGGCGGCGATAAACAGGATCACGCCAAGCGCCTGGTGGATGATCGCCAGCTCAAGCGGCGCCGCATTCATCAGCGTAAGGATGCCCCAGGCCGCTTGCGCTGTGACGAGGACAGCGAGCGTTCCCGCTTCGCGCCAGCCCGCCTTGCCACGCATCAAAGCGACCCCGGCGAGCGCCAGGATCCAGATCACATAGGCAAGCAGGCGGTGGTTGAACTGCGTCGCTTCGCGGCCTTCGAAGACGCTGCGGATGCCTAACTCTGCATTGATATAGTGGCCGGGCACCAGTTCGCCTGCCATTAGCGGCCAGTCTGTATAGGTGCGCCCGGCATCAAGGCCGGCCACAAGCGCGCCCGTGCCCATCTGCACGAAGATCAGTCCCAGCATGACGAGTGCGAATATCCGGGCAGCCGAGCCGACAGCCAGACGCGCCTTGCCGCCCAGATCCAGCCAGAGCCAGACCGTGTAGCCAATAATGACGAGCGCCAGCGTGAAGTGCGCCGCTAGCCTGTACGGCGCGACATCGAGCCGGTCCGTCTCGCCAATCCCGCTCGACACCATCCACCAGCCGATGAACCCCTGAAGCCCGCCCAAGGCGATCAGTACAAGAAGCCGCATGGCGAGCGGCTTGCTCAGCCATCTCTTCAGAGCAAACACCGCAAAGCCGCCAATGGCGACCAGGCCGATGAGGCGCCCAAACAGCCTATGGCCCCATTCCCACCAGTAGATGTACTGGAACTCGGCCATGGTCATGTTGTAATTCTGCTGCTGGAATTCCGAGGTTTGCTGGTATTTGGCAAACTCTTCGGCCCAGCCTTCAGCACCAAGCGGTGGCAAGGCGCCGCTTATCGGGTCCCACTCGGTAATCGACAGGCCTGAGTCGGTCAGCCGCGTCATGCCGCCGATCAGGATCATGGCATAGACCATGAGCCCGATCAGGACGAGCCAGCGGCGCACCCAGAGCGTCGCAGTGTCAGACTTTGCCATTTGTCTCATACGGCCCTATCTGACGCTCAGGCTGCAAACCACAAGCGGCCACGGCGTCGCACTCGCCCGGAAATAACAGCTCACAAGGTCAAACTATGCGGAAAGTCGTAACCGGTCTGGCGCTTCTCGCCTTCATCGCCGTCTGGATCATTGCTGCTGGCACGATCGGGACATGGCTGGCTGGTACGAAT
The DNA here is from genome assembly GCF_049649345.1 of Henriciella sp. Lineage (GTDB taxonomy): Bacteria > Pseudomonadota > Alphaproteobacteria > Caulobacterales > Hyphomonadaceae > Henriciella. The sequence goes on from NZ_JBARZC010000329.1 coordinate 9,615, forward strand.
GACTGGCTGCAGCTCGCCTTTTACGTCGTCGCCGGTGTCGCCTGGATTATCCCGCTTCGCCCGCTGCTCAGATGGATGAACAGTGCGCCGCCGCCGGCCGATCAGTCCTGAGGGTCGTCTGAATGCTTGGTCGCTTCGCGCCTGAGCCGGGCGAACATTTCGGATGGATCACCCGGTTCTGCTGAAGGTTTTTTAGCCTCCTGGACCGTTTCTTCGGCGTCTTCGGCCACTGGGGGCGGTGTGGTTTCAGGCGTTATGGGCGCATCCGCATCGAGTTCAGTGCGCTCATCTTCGGTGGCCACGTACTCCTCCGCAGCAGGCGCCCCTGCGCCATAGCGCCAGAGTACCGATTCGCCGCCAATCAGCGTCTGGCCGGGTTCGACCAGGGGAACGCCACCAGCCGGAACATAGACATCGCACCAGCCGCCAAGGCGCCTGATCGCGACGGTCCTGCCCGCATCGACCCTGTCTCCGGCATCGGCCTTGGCATGCAATCGTGGGCCCAGCCCGCCTGTGGCGACCCGGACGCCAGCCGACCCATCGTCACCCGACACGGAAAAGAAGAGCTGCGTCAGCCCGGCAGAGTCCGCGCGCAGGGCTGCGAAGTTCTCAGCTGCGCCGTCTTCACGTTCGATAAAATTCAACGCTCCGCTGAGCGGTGCATGGATATTGTTGGTTGCAAAAGGTGAGGACGAGATGCGCACGCGTCGGTACGCCCCCATCATCCGCAGCTGTTCGGGCGCATCGGCATCTTCAACCGACTGGACGACACCATCACACGGCGCGAGCAACAGGCCGTTTTGCTCGGGGCTCACGCGATCCGCAGTACGCGTGGCGAACAGGATGACGACGCCGGGAATGAAGGCAAACCAGAACAGTGGATCCCACAGCATTCCGAGAAGAATACCGAATAGCCAGAGCCCCAGAAACGCGACCACGCCCTCCAGGTCGAACCCGTTCTGAAACCAGGGGAGCGAACGATTGGTCATGGAATTTCCGCGTTTAGCCATGTCTTCCTCTTTTCTATTCTGCAACAGCGGCAAGCTCGTCGCGGGCAATCTGGCGAGCCCACATGCGCGCATAAGCGCCGTCTTCCCGCAACAAGCTAGCATGCGAACCGCGCTCGACGATACGCCCTGCCTCTAGGACGATGATTTCATCGGCATTCTGCACAGTCGATAGCCTGTGCGCGACCATCAGCGTGGTCCGGCCCTTCGAGGCCTCGTCGAGCGCATCCTGGACGGCCGCTTCCGTCGCGCTATCGAGCGCGGAGGTAGCCTCATCGAGCACCAGCACCGCCGGATCTGCCAGGATCACCCGCGCAATCCCGACCCGCTGTTTCTCACCGCCCGAGAGCTTCAACCCTCTTTCGCCGACCCGCGTGTTCCAGCCTTCCGGCAGGGCTTCGATGAAGGGCAGGAGCTGCGCCCGGCGCGCCGCATCGCGCAGCTCTTCAAGCGTCGCTTCCGGCTTGGCATAAGCGATGTTAGAAGCAATCGTATCATTGAACAGCACGACATCCTGAGGCACGAGGCCGAGCGCCCGGCGAAGAGAGGTCTGCGTCAGGCTGCGGACATCCTGTCCGTCGACCCGCACCTCTCCAGCCTCGACATCATAAAACCGGAAAAGCAGTTTCAGCAGCGTCGACTTGCCGGCGCCCGATGTCCCGACAAAGGCGACTTTCTTTCCGGCCTCGACGGTGAATGAAATATCCTGAACACCAACGGCGCGCCCGTCATGCGTAAACGACACATTTTCGAACTGCACATGACCATCAGGGACCGCGAGTTCCCGGGCATCCGGCGCGTCGGCCACTTCCGCCTTCATGTTCAGAAGCCCGTGCAGTTTCTCAAGATCGACGGCGCCCTGCTTGATCTCTCGCCAGGCCCAGCCAAGAATGTTGAGCGG
>NZ_JBARZC010000330.1:0-12044 GCF_049649345.1 Henriciella sp.
CATTGGCATAGATCGGCAGTTCGGCGCCATTATCAGCTTTCCAGGTCTGGCCAGCCTTCTTCGGATGGGTGCCGGCGACCATCTGGGTGCCGTAATAGTCCAGCGCCTGATTGGTGTGGAACGAGCCGGTATTACCGGTCAGGCCCTGGACGATGATTTTGGTGTTCTTGTCGATGAGAATGGACATTCACTGCTTCCTGTTACGTATCTTTGTTCCACCGGCGGGGCCGGCTCTGCTCAACTTTCAAATCCGGGCGACTGCCCGCTAAAACTCGTACTGCGCCCTGCTTTGCTCATGCCGCGCCTTCGCTTTCCTGAAGCACGGTATGGGACTTTGCAAAAAGCGCCTCCCTGTCCGGGAAATAGGTCTGGCGCAGCTTTTCATTGCTGGCGGCATGACGGCGCGCAATGTCAAGTGCAACCGCTTGCGGCAGCTTGAAGGGCGGGCCGTCGACCGTCTTGATCAGCTCCTGACGCTCTGCCTTGATGGCCGGGTCGTTTGCCAGCGCCGGATCGGCCTCGACCCGCGCATTGAGCTCAGCCATTTCGCCAATCGCCTCGGCCGTCATCGACAGGTTCTGGCGGGGCAGGTCTGCCATGCCGCCCGGATTGGCGCCGATCAGGTCTGCGAAATCGGGAATCAGACTGCCACCTGAAAGCGAATCGCGTTCCAGCAGGCGCACCGTCACACAGCCCGGCTCGGCCACGCCGGCCCAGCGCTCGGCCATCGCCGCATAATCAATAAGCGGGTGACGGCTCATGAAAGTCTCAAGCGTCAGGGCCAGCCCGGTCTTTATCGCCTGCGCATAGGCAGAGGCATACCAGTCCAACTGGTCGCGGGCATAGATGACATATTCCACCTTGCCGAAGCGCGCTGACAGCCAGTCTGCAAAGCGCGTCAGCTCTTCATCATTGATCAGCCAGCCCTGAAGCCGCTCGCTGGAAATAACGTAAAGCCGCTCGCCCGCCGCCTCGATGGAGGCGTCAGCCCGGCGCATGAACTCTTCCCGCTTCTCGCGGTGGTCCTCCGGCGTCTCGATCTTGAACCGCGCCCGCGCCGGGGCCGAAAGCCGGCGGTTCGTCAGGCCAATCGCGGCAAAGCCGAAATCATGGGTCAGCGTGTCGGGCGGCCCATCCTCAAGCGGATCATAGACGATGTATTGCTGGCGCAGCTCATCACGGTTCGCGCGCAGCCATTCCTGGATCGTCGTCGACCCAGCCTTGTTCATCCCGACATGTGCAAGGCAGTGATTCATGGGCGGTCCTCTGACCCGGCAGGGTCGACCGGTTTGGATTTCGACATGGACAGCGTCATGAACCGTCCGTCTTCAAACCGCATGGCATTGATCGTGACGACAGCGCCGTCGCGGGCAACACCGCTATAGCGGCCAAGTTCCGTGCGATCTCTGCCGGCGCCGACCATGCGGACACCGCCATCAAAACCCTCAAGCGATTCAAATGGGTCGAGCGAGGCCATGTCGACCGTCATCGGGTCCATTGTCGAAATCGTGCAATTGACCCCCTGGAGGTGAGGAAAATCGACCGGCATGACCTGCAGGCTCAACGCCGCCTCCGACTTTTCAGCCGCAAATCCGCCAATCGCCGCCATCTGCGCCATAGTGGCGCCGACAGGCTGCTCCCAGTCAAACCCCTCAAGGGCGCTTGCCGGTGCCATCTCATCAATGACGATGTCGCCGCAGATCGCGATAAACTCCTTCACCATCGAGCCATCCTGCTCGACCTCGGGCAGGCTCTCTCCAAGCGTTGGATCAAGGCCTGACTCAGCACCGCCGCACGCACCAAGCGCGAGCAAGGCTGCTGAGGTCAGTGCGAGGCAGAATGAACGGGCAGATACCATCTGGCAGAAACCTACCCCTTCACGGCATCCGTAATCTTCTTCGCCGCATCGTCGAGATCATCGGCCGGGATCACGTTGAGGCCGGAATTCTTGATGATGGCCTTGCCTTCGTCGACATTCGTGCCTTCGAGGCGAACGACCAGCGGCACCGACAGATTGGTCTCTTTCACGGCCGCGATCACGCCCTCGGCGATGACGTCGCACTTCATGATGCCGCCGAAGATGTTGACCAGGATGCCCTTGACGTTCGGGTCCTTCATGATGATCTTGAAGGCCGCCGCCACTTTCTCCTTGTCGGCGCCGCCGCCAACATCACAGAAGTTCGCCGGCTCTTCGCCATAGAGCTTGATGATGTCCATCGTCGCCATGGCGAGGCCCGCGCCGTTGACCATGCAGCCGATCTCTCCGTCCAGAGCGATATAGTTGAGGTCGAACTTCGATGCCTGAAGCTCCTTGGCGTCCTCCTCGGTCTCGTCGCGCAGCGCCATGATCTCGGGATGGCGGAATAGCGCATTGCCGTCGAACGAAACCTTCGCGTCGAGGACGCGCAGATGGCCGTCTTCCATGACGATGAGCGGGTTGATCTCAAGCATCGACATGTCCTTCTCGGTGAACGCCTTGTAGAGCGTCGGGAAGAGTTTAATGCCGTCTGTGCGCGCATCGCCGTCAAGCTTCAGTGCGTCGCAGAGCTTCTCTGAATCCTTGTCCGTCACGCCGGCGATCGGGTCGATCGGCAGGGTGAGGATCTTGTCCGGTGTCTCGTCAGCGACCGCTTCAATGTCCATGCCGCCTTCGGTGGACACCACAAAGGCCGGCTTGCCGGACGCGCGGTCGACCAGGATGGAGAGGTAAAGCTCGCGGTCAATGTCGGCGCCGTCTTCAATATAGAGACGGTTGACCTGTTTGCCGTCCTGGCCGGTCTGAGCCGTGACGAGGTGATTGCCGAGCATCTGCTCAGCGAATTTGTGAACGTCGTCCTTGTTGAAGGCGAGGCGCACACCGCCCTTTTCGCCCGCTTCGCTTTCCACGAACTTGCCCTTGCCGCGTCCGCCCGCATGGATCTGGCTCTTCACCACCCAGAGCGGCCCCGGCAGCGTTTCGACCGCCTTCTGGACATCATCGAGCGAGAGGACCGGCACGCCCTCTGCAACAGGGGCACCATAGGATTTCAGGACGGCCTTGGCCTGGTATTCGTGTATGTTCATGGAGAAGATAGCCTCTTTGGATCATCGGCGTGGGGGGCAAGACTGCCCCTTGGAAAACTCGTCGCCTTATATCATCCGCAGCTGTAGATACAACCGGATGAGTCCGCCGAATGGACCCACCTAAATCTGCTAGGTCCGCGGATCGATCTCAACGGCTTCCGCCGTCGATGGCAGGGTAATTTTCCAGGGTTCCTGGGCTTCCTTGGGTACATCTTGCCGCGCCGCACGGCGCCACAGCATGGAAAAGCTCAGCACGCCGGACATGATCGCCGCCAGCAGGAACAGGCCGCCCTGCGTAAAGGGCAGCCGGAAGGCGAGACCGGACAAAGGCGGCCCGATCACTGAGCCGAGCGCCCAGACGAAAAGCAGCCCCGACATGATGCGCGAAATCTGCCCGGTCTCGGCCCGGTCGATCGCATGCGCCACGCCAATCCCGTAAAAGGACAGCGATCCTGCGCCCCAGACGCCGAGCGCGAGCAGGATGTAACGCGTCTCAAGCCCTGGAAAGAGGCCGAGCACCAGAGCGGCTGAGCCGGCCAAACCTGCCATGAACGCGATGACAATGCGACGGTCGATCACGTCGGAGATCCGGCCCGCGGGCCATTGTGTGATCAGCCCGCCTGTCCAGGCTGCCGCCGCCGCCATGGCAGCCGCGCCGGTGGCTCCGCCCGGCACATCCGGTAGCGCCACGCCGGCATAGATCGGCAACAGCGCCATGGTGCCGCTATTGACGATGCCGGCCACGAAGACAGCAATCACGGCGGCGGGCGCTAGCTCGAACAGGCGTGAGAGCGGGAAGGGTTCGGAACTTGGCGCAGGCGGCTCGCCGCGCCGCGTCAGGCAGACCGGCAGCAGCGACAGGCAGAGGAAGATCCCGCCCCAGAGATACGGCCTGAAATCAATCGGCGCGAGGCCGGCGACAAAGAACGGGCCGAGCACCAGCGCGATCTTGGCGATCAGATGATAGAAGCCACTGACACTGCCCCGGCTTTTCGCAGACACCGTCGCGCCGAGCCAGGACTCGATTGCGGAGAACATCCAGGCGAAGGCTGCGCCCTGAACGATCCGGATCACCGTCCAGCCAATCGGATCGAGCGCCAGCTGCATGCACAGGACACTCGCCGCGCAGACCGCCGCCGCGGCCGAGAAGACGCGAATATTGCCGAACAGGATGACCGCATTGCTGGCCGTATAGGCGCCCGCCATGAAGCCGACCGCATGGCCTGCCGCAATGGCACCGATCAGCGCCGGGCTGACACCCAGTGTCTCAAGCCCCAGAGGCGTGACCACGCCGAGGATACCGCCGCCCAGCTGAAGGAAAGCGGCTGCGGCAATCAGGGCCCAGACATTGCGATAATCAGCCATGGTTCACGGCGACCGGGAAAACCGTATCGCCCTCCTCATCCAGCGGGCTTAATCAACCCCGATCTCGGAAAACGCAATATCATTGCGCCGTGCGGTCTGTCCGTCGCTGTCCTTCAGGACGAGCGAGATTTTTTCTGCGTCCCAGTCGATCTCCACGACGCCGTAATTCTCAAGCGGGAAGGCCGTGCCGATCTGGCGCGGATCGCGCTCTGCGCTTTCGGTGGCGAAAGAGAGATTGAGAGAGGAAGCCGTCAGCTCATTAGCCGCATAGGGCAACACGTCCCGCTCTTCATAGATAAAGCCGGTATGCCGGTCGCCGGAGAGGAACACGACGCCCTCAGCGCCGGTCTTCTCGACCATGTCGAACAGGCGCTCGCGCTCTGCCGGCATGGTCGACCAGGCTTCCCAGCCATGCACGGTCGGCATCACCTGAATGGACGAGACGACCAGGCGGATATCGGCCGGGTCCTGCAGCCGGTTCTGCAGCCAGGTCCACTGGGCCGAACCGAGCATGTCCTGATAGCTTCCGTCCGGCGCCGGCATGTAGCGCTCCTTGCCCTCTGCGCCATACTCATCGGTCTTGGTCAGGGCGGAGCGGAAGAAGCGCGTGTCCAGCATGATGACCTGCACACGCTGGCCTTCCGGGCCGAAGCTACGCGCATAATAGGTACCCGGCCACTGGCCGACATCCTGGTCCTCAAGGCCCCAGAAGGTCTCATGGATGCGCTCTGCAAGATTTTTGAACGGGAAATTGCGCCCGGCATCATTGGCGCCATAATCATGATCGTCCCAGGCGACCATCATCGGGAACTTCGCCCGCACCTCCTGGAATTCCGCCCGGTCGGCGAGGTCTGCAAAGCTCTCGCGCACCTCTTCGAGTTCGGGCTGGTTGTTGGCGTAATCGCGCCCGTCCCGGTCGCCATAGACATTATCGCCGATCATCAGGAACAGGTCGGCCTCTTCCTCGGCGAGCTGGGCCAGCGTCGGACTGTCGAGTTCCTCATCATTGCAGGAGGCAACAAGGATGCGGTCGATCACCGCTGTCTCTGCTGGAAGCGGCACACCTTCAGGCGCGCGCGGCAGCTTGCTCTCTGGATAATCCTCATAATACCGATTAAGCGCCTCGACCGCTGTTTCGGGCGCCGGTTCGAACAAATTCGGGAACACCGCCTCGCCTTCCTGTGTGACACATGAGGCGAGTGTCAGAGCGCCAAGCGCTGCAAATGCCCGAATTTTCATGAAAACCCTCCTGGTGTGTTGGACGCGCCTACACTTATGCAGAGCGCCGCCCTCAAGGCAAAGGATGATTTGCGTATTGCCGCTCCATCAGACGCCGCGACTGCGGCTTGTCTTTGAAAGAAGCGTTAAGCCTGCGGCCTTGTGGCGGACAGGGCCGGGATAGCCCTTACACCGCAAAGAAGACGTGCCAGAGCAGGCGTCCGGGCAAGAGCGAGAACAGGCCGGCGATCACCATCCCGCCGACAAACATGCCGGTCATTGTCTCGCGGTGCTTCTTGATCTCCCGGCGCTTCACTGCAGCAATGCCGAATGGAAGGCTGATCATTGTCCAGGCCGAGAGCGCATGGATCGGGCTGTAGGTGGACTGGAAGATGCCGGTGATCAGGAAACTCGACCCGGCTGTCACTACCATTGAGACGACCCATATCCAGCCCAATGTCTTGTGCATCCGGAAGCCCTTCGGCGCGAGCAGGAGAAAGATGCCGATGCCAAGCGTCGTCAGAGCGGCGGCGACATGCACCTGGATCGCCGTGCTCGCCTTCAGAAGGAGCGACATATCAATCCGGAAGCGCGGCACCGAGCCGGACTGGACCAGGATGAAAGCGCTAAGCCCGGCATAGATGGCCAGGGCCACGCCAATCACCACGCCATGTTTCGGCTTGGTGACCGGTAGATTGAACATCCGGGGTTTCGGGGAGGAAGCGGTTGTGCGGTTCATCTGTCTAACTCCCGTCTCAGGCCCAGGTGCCGTGAAAGCCGAGCGGCCAGGCCCGGTCAGCGCGCCAGATACAGACCGGCCCATCAGACACATGCGCCGCATCAAACACGCAGACATCGCTGGTGCCGGTCTTGAGATTCAGCACAGGGCCGATGAGCCAGCTATCGGCTTCGCCCTCTCCGCCGGGTTTCGGCACGAAGAGGAACTCCTCGACGATCCGGCTCGCGCCGAACTCGAATGTGTCGGTCCGCCCGCTATCCCAGTCATGGACGCTGAGCGCGGTCGGGCCGGGGCGGTTGGGCGCCTGTCCCGTTACCAGCGCGGTCAGGCGGCGCGGCAGGCCATGCCGGCGCGGATCGACCTGCGGGAATTCCCCGTCAATGCCGGTTTCCAGAAATCTGGCGTCGCCGCTCGGCGGAATGACGATCTGGGTCAGGTCGCTGGTAAACTGATCGTTGCTGGCCGGCATCTTGCCGCGGATCTCATCCACGCCGCCGCCAACGCCGAGCACAGGTTCCTTGTAGAGGGCCGCATCGAGGCGGATCGTGCCATCGCTGTCCTCCCAGGCCGCACCGGTATGAGAGAAGGCACGGGCCGGCCCCTGCGCCCAGCGGGTCTTCGAGAAATCATCCTTGTCGACGATCAGGAATTTGAAGCCGTCCTCAGGGCGCCACTCAAAGCCTTCGACGACAGGCGGGCGCAGGGCTTCATTGATCCAGGGCTGCACCATGATGACGAGATGGCGATCCGTCATCGCCCAGTCATGGATATAGGCCGCGGTGCCGATGTTCAGCAATTGGAAGGATTTCAGCGCCCCATCGCTGCCGATCCGGTAGACCCCGACATTCGGTCCGCTGACCGCCAAATTCCAGACCGTGCCATCCGGCTCTGTCTTCGGGTGGGCGAGAAAGGGCATTCCCGCCAAATCATCGCGCCAGGCTTTCGCCCCTTTCGTCTCGAGTGTCTCCGCGTCCATCGCAATCGCGGAGCCTGCCTCCCACAGGGCATGAAGCTCCCCATTGATGACGATGACGGACGTGTTGGCCGCGTTCACATCATCCGGGCCCATCACCGGAAAGTCAGGGTCGCCCATCGTGCCAAAGCCGGGCGCCATGAAGCGGCTTTCAGTCTGCTCGATCCGGCGTTTCACCGTCTCAACAAACCGCCCGGAATGCACCGCCTGCCCATCAGCAATCGCGATACGCTGGACCATGCCGTCGCCGTCAAACCAGTGGCTGGCATAATCATCCTTGCCATACAGGAACTGCGCCGGGCCATTGCGGTAGAGCGTACCGTCAAGACCGGCCGGCACGCGGCCATGGACAAGCCGTAGCGGCGCCGGATCGAACCCGCCCGCTGGCGCTGTGCGATAGCCGAGATGCCAGTCGGGCAGGGCGGACGTTTCGCCAAAGGCAGGCGCGAGGCCAAGGCCGAAGACGGCCGTACCGGCAGCGCCTGCAGTCAGAAAGTGGCGGCGGGACAATTGGGTCATGTCAGAAGTCCTTTGGGGAGAGAAAAACTGGCGCGTCTAGTTGATGGCGATGGTCTGGGCAGCGCCGTCCTCGGTCACGTCAAACCGGGCCGCGTCCCATTTGGCCGGGCCGAACCGGCCCTTCGCATTGTTCGAAAACGCAAAGGGCTCGATCGGCATGCCGAACGGGTTGGTGTTCATTTCACCGTCGCCATTCACGTCGTGATAGAGCTTGATGCCATACTGGCCGGGCGCCAGACCCTCTATGGTCACGCTGACGGTCTCAGCATTGGCGGCGACGTTTGCGCCGCTGGCGGCCGTGCCCGTCTCATAGCCCTCAGCGTCGAACACACCGAGACGGATTTCGCCGGTCTGGGCCTCTATATTGGTCAGCGTCACGGTCAGCGGGGCCGCCTGGGCAACAGGGGCCAGAAGGGCGGCGCAGGCAGAAGCGGCGATCAGAAGCGAAGTCTTGGTCATGTGTATCTCCTTGATTTGATGTCAGCAGGCCTTGTTGGGCCCGGCACCAAGGAGATTGCCGTCATGCCGTTTGGGCCGCGACTTCAATTGCGCAAACCGACTGGAATCCTTCGCGAAATGCGGCCAATGTCATTCGCGAAACGTGAATGACAGGGGCGCTTCAACGTGCGTATCGCGATTGACTGGAAAAAACGGGGCCGTGACACCCTGATCCTGACCGGGGTCGCCCTCTTTCTGGCCTTTCTGCGCCCCTATGGCGCCACGGAAGATGCGCCCTTTGGCGTTGTGTTCGCCTTCTGGTTCTCCCTGATCATGGTCGGATCGGTGTTCGGCGAAGTCTTCGTCTGGGGGTTTTACAAGCTCTGGCCGGACGGGCCGGACTGGATCATGATCATCGTCGTGTCACTGCTCACGGCCGTCGGCGTGACGGCCGCACTTTATGGCGTTGCGGCCGTCTCGGCCGGTTATGTGAATATCGGACCACAGCCGGTCTGGATGCTCTATTTTTATGTTCTGGTGATCACCGTCGCGATGACGCTGCTCGGCTATACCCTGTCGCACGCCTTCAATTCAGACGGCCCGGACTTCGTGACAGAGTCGAATGACCGCGCCGCCGTCGATGCCTTTCTCGAGCGGCTGCCTGTCAGATACCGCACCTCGGACCTCTACGCCGTCTCCTCCGAAGACCATTACTGCCGGGTGCATACCAGCCTCGGCAGCGAACTCATCCTGATACGGCTTGCCGATGTCGAGCGGGAGCTGGCCAGCGTCGACGGATTGCGCGTCCATCGCTCCTGGTGGGTGTCCCGAAAAGGCATCGCAGACAGCGCGCGCGAGGGCGGGCGAATCACCCTGAAACTGCACTCCGGCGAAGATGTGCCGGTCTCGCGCTCCTATCAGAGTGACGTAAAAGAGGCGGGCCTCGTCCACTAGTGCGTTCTGAAATTTAGACTTTCTTAACTGCCCGAAAACCGCCCCATTCCGGCCCCGCATGGAACCTATTCCGGCATAAGCATGTTTCTTGCAGCAGATACTCCCTACATGGCGGGTATCAAAGACAACAGGTCTCAGGAAGAGACCACAAGAGCAGGACGGAAGACCATGAATACGACGAACATCTTTGCAAAAGGCATCAGCCTCGTCGTCCTCGGCAGCCTTGCCGCGATCATGCTCGTCATGGCCTTCGCGCCAGCCGGCTCGATCTATAACGGCTAGGTCCGCCTTCCCCCAACAATTCATCCACCGATCTCCCCGGCGAAGGCCGGGGCCTCGTGCATCTATGTACGACCTGATTTCGACGGGTCCCGGGCTCAGCCGGAGCGAATACGGTCGCTTAGAGTAATCTCATCGCAGTCCACGCGCTCCAGACGCATCCCATGGAGCTTAACGCGACCGTCCGCAAATTTGATGATATCGACCTGCTGCGGGCTCGACCGACCCGGCTCTCCGTCTTCGCAGCTCTCAACCCGCCAGCCGAACTCGGTTTGGACACCCCTGAAGGTGCCGCTGAATATGATCGGTCCATGAAATTCGATGTAGTAATGGCCTGCGACAGCGCTTTCACCGATCTCCATCAGGCTGAGTTCGCCGAAAGATGGGAACGCGTCATACTTGAAACAGCTTCGCGGATTGGCGCTCGCTGCAGCGGCCAAAGACTGGACCAACAAGACGGCAATCAGCGTTTTCATGCCCTACCCCTTCGGCCCACCCGGCATGACAGGCCGGTCCCTGAATGTCCCCATAGAGAGCACCCGGTCATACATCACAAGCGCGCCGGCGAGGCTCACATTGATGCAGAACTTGGTCGGGATCTTTACCACATGATCGCACCGCGCGAGCATCTCAGGCGAAAGATCGCCGCGCTCACGCCCCAGAACATAGGCCGCCGCCTTGGGGTGTTTGAACTCAGGCAGCTCCACGGCGTCATCGGTCAGTTCGATACCGACCAGCTGGCAGCCCTTGGGCAGCGCCATGTCGTCGATCGTGTCCCACTGATAATAAGGCACGCTCTCAAACGTCTTTGACGTGTCGGCCTTGTAGGCAAGTTTGAGCTTTGGCTCGGCGCCCACCGAATAGACGAAACTTGCGCCGAACGCGTTGGCCGTGCGCATCAGGGCGCCCAGATTCATCGCCTTGGAAATGCCTTCGGCGCCAATCGCGAAATAGCCCCGCATCAGCCCCCGCCTCCGGTAAACCTCCAGGCCGCGATCACGCCGAGCAACAGCACCGCAAACACGGCCGTTCCCTTTCTCGCAAAGCGGATATGGCTGATCGCGCGGGGATATTCCGCCGCGAGATAGCGCCCCGCCTCGCCGGTCTCACCGGCCGCGTCCAGCGTCGGTCCGCCATTCACGGCCAGCACGACAGATTGGCGCGCCGCCGCCTCGTCCAGGCCGGAGAATTTCGCTTTCGCCGCCCGCTTCAGTGCGATGCCCGACAGGATGCGCATCTGGACCGACAGCGCGAACGCAAAGGCCACAACCAGGCCGGCGATAAAGAAGATCACATCATGGGTCGTCATCGCATTGTCGCCACTTCAAACCGCCCGGCGCTCGTCACGACGCCGCGCTTCATCGTCTCTGCATTGAACGGCATCTCGACATGGCCGAGCACGTCCATCGTGATCATGCCGCCATCGCCGCCGAGCAGGTTGAGATCCTCAAGCGAGCCCTCGGCCGCCGCTTTCAGCCCCTGCTTGCCATAGCGCACGCGGGACGAGACGTCAGCCGCCGCATTTGTGCGCAGGAAATATTCGCCCTGCCCCGTACAGCACACCGCCACCCGCTCATCGGCCCAGATGCCGGCGCCAATGATCGGCGTATCGCCGACCCGTCCCGGCGTCTTGCCGAGCAGCCCGCCCGTCGAGGTCGCCGCCGCCAGCCGCCCCTCCACATCGAGCGCCACAACGCCGACCGTGCCATGCGCGAGCTCGCCCTTCTTCACAGGGATGCTGACCGCCGGCCTGTAATAATTCTTCGGGCTGTGCACCCGGTCGAGCTTGTGCTTGCGCGCGATCATCGCCGCGCCCTTGCCGACGATCAGCACATGCGGCGTCTGCTCCATCACGAGCCGCGCTGCCGTCACAGGGCTCTTGAACCCCCTCAGAGACGCCACCGCCCCGGCATTCCGGGACCGACCGTCCATGATCGCGGCATCGAGCTCCCACTGCCCGATCGCATTCGGCGACGAGCCGCGCCCGGCAATATGATGCCCGCAATCTTCCAGCGCCATTGTCAGCTTGTGCACCACATCGAGCGCCCCATCGCCGCGCGCCAGCCGCGTTTCGCCTTCGCGCAGCAGCCCGGCCATATGTGTCTCGGCCGCGCCATGATCACGCGGGCGCAGCGGTCCGGCGCCGCCATGTATCGCAAGAGCCCAGCTTTTCGCCATTCGAACAATTCTCCAAGACCGTGCGCGATTATCCCCGCGGAAGCGCTTCACAGGGGGCGGTGCCACCGATAGGTTCGGCCCGTCAATGTAGATACACAGCATAAAGTGCAAGAGGAACACGCCCATGAAAGCCCTTCTGTCCAAGACCCCAGCCGGCCCCGAAGCCCTCGTCCTCGAGGATGTCCCGAGCCCTGAACCCGGCGAAGGTGATGTGGTGATCTCTGTCAAAGCCGTCGGCGTGAATTATCCGGACGTCCTGATCATCCAGGACAAATACCAGTTCAAACCAGAGCGCCCCTTCAGCTCGGGCGGCGAGAT
>NZ_JBARZC010000331.1:0-2343 GCF_049649345.1 Henriciella sp.
CTCCGTCATCGGCGAATAGGCCTGCAGGTGAAGGCGCGTGACCTCGCCCGAAGAGGCATGATCGCGAACGAGCCCGGTAAACGAGACGATTGCGCCTGCGCCTGCTGCGCGCGCCTCGAAAGCTTTCAGCGCGTCGGCGGCATCAAAAGGCGTGGGCGTGACCTCTATCATCGGTCTAGCCGCCCCCGACAGGCGGCATCAAGGCAATCTCGTCGCTGTCCCTCACAGGATGGGTGTCGCCGACGATTTCACTGTTAATCGCGATGCGTACGGTCCGTTCCAACAGGGCGCCATCCAGCGCTTTCTCGGCATCGAGCCAGTGGCGCAGGGCATTCGTGTCCTGCACCGACGCCGGTAGCGATATCGTCTCGCCGGGCGTGCCGGTGGCGTCCGTAAGGCGCCCAAAATAGAGGATCTCGGCCATCGCTCAGCCCCCCGTGACCGACATGTGGCGGGGCAGGGAGGGAGCCTCGTCCCGGTCGCGAATATGAAAATCGTGGCGCTCGGGTTTGCGCAGCAGGGCGCGGTCGAGGGCTTCATCCAGCGCCTCGGACGGATCATTCGCCTCCCGCAGCGCCGCGCGCAGATCGACATGATCATCCTGGCCGAGGCACATATAGATACGGCCGGTGCACGTCACGCGAACGCGGTTGCAGCCCGCGCAGAAATTATTCGTCAGCGGCGTGATGAAGCCGAGCCGGCCTCCCGTCTCCTTGATCCGGACATAGCGTGACGGCCCCGCATCAGCCGGGCGCGCGGTTTCCTCATCGAGCGTCCAGATCTGCTCCAGTCGGTCCCGGATATCGAACAGCGGAACATACTGGTCGATCCGGTCCTCGCCTGTATCGCCGAGCGGCATCACCTCGATCAGCGTCATGTCGAAGCCGCGCCCATGCGCCCACTCAACCATGGAGGGGATTTCGGCGGCGTTCTGGTGGCGAAGGCCGACCGTGTTGATCTTGATCTTCAGGCCCGCGGCGTCTGCCGCATCAATGCCGCGCATCACCTTGTCGAAGTTTCCGCGCCGCGTGATCTCGTGGAACATGGCTGGATCGAGCGTATCGAGCGAGATGTTCACCCGGCGCACACCGGCCGCATAAAGCCGCTCGGCATGGGTTTCGAGCAGCGTGGCGTTGGTGGTCAGCGTCAACTCGTCGAGACCATGCCCCAGCCGCGCGCCGAGCCGGTCCAACAGTGCGCCAATATCCTTGCGCACCAGCGGCTCGCCGCCGGTAATGCGGATCTTGCGGACCCCGCGGCGGATGAACGCCTCTGCGACCTGTTCGAGTTCTTCGAGGCTGAGCAAATCTTTCTTCGGCAGGAAAGTCATGTGCTCAGCCATGCAATAGGCGCAGCGCAGGTCGCAGCGGTCCGTTACTGACAGGCGCAGATAGGAGACGGTCCGCCCGAACGCATCGGTGAGCGGCGGCGGAGAAATCGGCATCAGGCCATCAGCCATGCTTCGCCTCCATCGTGTCCATCAGGTCGGCCAGCGTGTCGACATCGCGGGCGAGTATGGGGCGGAGTTTGACTGTCGTGGTCTTGTCGAGGCTTTCGAAGACCGATTTTGCGCCCCTGTCGCCGCTCAGCGCGCAGAGAGCGTCGAAACAGGTCTCGGAGAAGATGGCGGGCGGAGAGAGGATGCCGTCCGCCTCGCTCATCACGGCGGTGTGGCCGGCGGCAAAAGCGCTGGCAAGCTGCGTTAGATGATCGTTCGGCACGTCTGGCATGTCGGCGAGGAGGACCATGACCGATGTAACGCCGGAAATGGCTCGGGCGGCAGCGATCCCGGCTTTGAGCGAGCTCGCCTGGCCGGATCCGGCCTCCGGGTTTTCGACGATCTGCCAGCCGAGGCGCGTGAGTTCAGCGGCACGCTCCGGTGTCTCCGGCGCGGTCACGGCGAGGCGGACGGCGGGGTGGGCTGTTGCCAGGGAACGCGCCGCATGGGCGAGCAGCGGCTTGCCGTGCAGCTCCGCCATAAGCTTGTCGCCGTCTTCAAACCGGGCCGATTGGCCGGCTGCAAGCAGGATGACTGCGGTGGCGGCGAGCGCGTTCTTTTTCTGCGCGTGATAGGCCTCGACGATCTCGGCGAGGGTGGAGACGGCCAGCATTGAGGCATCGCGCATCGACGGAATAAGCCCGACCGGCCCGCGCACCCGCTGCAGGACGGGCTCGGCAAGGCCTGCCTGCCTCAGACCATCCAGCCGGCGGGCCTGCGTCTTCGAGCTGCCGACCGCGCCGACATAGAAGGCCGGGCCGGCAAGCACCTGTTTCAGGAGCGGTGTTTCCCAGTCTGTGTCGTGAAACATGAGAATGAATGCCGTATACGGATCATCGCTGAGC
>NZ_JBARZC010000332.1:0-28646 GCF_049649345.1 Henriciella sp.
TTACAGGCGTTGGCCGCGTCGAGGGTCGCGACTGCATGATCGTCTGCAATGACGCGACGGTGAAGGGCGGCGCCTATTTCCCGATGACGGTGAAGAAGCATTTGCGCGCCCAGGAAATCGCGCTTCAAAACCATCTGCCTTGCATCTATCTCGTCGACAGCGGCGGCGCGAACCTGCCACACCAGTCTGAAGTCTTCCCCGACCGGGAGCATTTCGGCCGGATTTTCTACAATCAGGCGCAGATGAGTGCGAAGGGCATCCCGCAGATCGCATCCGTTATGGGCTCGTGTACGGCGGGCGGCGCCTATGTGCCGGCCATGTCTGACGAAGCAATTATCGTGCGAAAACAGGGCACGATCTTCCTTGGCGGCCCGCCGCTCGTTAAAGCGGCCACCGGCGAGGAGATTTCAGCCGAGGATCTTGGCGGGGCGGATGTTCATGCCCGCAAATCCGGCGTGGCCGATCATTATGCTGCGAGTGACGACCATGCGCTCGCCATTGTCCGCTCGATCGTTCGAACGCTGCATATTCCCAAGCCGGACACGGTCGGTCTCACAGAACCGGCTGAGCCGCTTTACGATGCGCGAGAGCTGCATGGCCTGGTGCCGCAGGATGTCCGCGAGCCTTATGATGCGCGCGAAGTCATTGCCCGCCTCGTCGACGGCTCTGAGTTTCACGAATTCAAACACCTCTATGGCGAAACGCTCGTCTGCGGTTTTGCGAAGCTCTACGGCATGCCCGTCGCCATTCTTGCCAATAATGGCATTCTCTTTTCCGAAAGCGCGCAGAAGGCGGCCCACTTCATCGAACTGGCCGATCAGCGCCGTATCCCGCTCCTTTTCCTGCAGAACATCACCGGCTTCATGGTCGGCTCAAAGTACGAAGCAGGCGGCATCGCCAAGGATGGCGCGAAGATGGTGACGGCAGTGGCCACGGCGTCCGTACCAAAGCTGACCCTCGTGACCGGTGGCAGCTTCGGCGCAGGCAATTACGGCATGTGCGGGCGCGCTTACTCTCCGCGTTTCCTCTTTATGTGGCCCAATGCGCGCATTTCTGTCATGGGCGGGGAACAGGCGGCCTCGGTTCTCGCCACCGTCAAACGCGAGGGCATGGAGCGGCGCGGAGAGGACTGGAGCGCTGATGACGAACAAGCCTTCAAGGAACCGATTCGCGACCTCTATGAGCGCGAAGGCAGCCCGTATTTCTCGACTGCGCGCCTCTGGGATGACGGGATCATCGACCCGGCCGACACCCGCCGCGTGCTTGGCCTTGCTCTCTCGACAGCCCTGAATGCGCCGCTCGGCGAACGCGGTTTTGGCCTGTTCCGCATGTAGGATTACGTCTGTGTCGTGAACGGGTTTTCACGCAACAGTCTGCCCTCTCTCGCTTATGTTGTGACCTGCGCCGCAACTGACGGCGTCAAGCGAGGAGCAGTAGAGTATGACGTCACACACACCATTCCTTGTCGCCGCAGCTTTTGCGACGGCTCTCATGGGTCATTCGGGCGCGCTGCCTGACTTTTCAGGCCTGGATTCCGACAGTGAAATCCGCGGGTCGATGACCGTTGTCAAAGGCGCCCGGTCAGCGTCTCTGGCGTTGAACTCCGGGCAGTTGGAAGCGGCAGACTGGATGTCTGAAACAGGTCTCATCGCCTCAATCAATGATGCTTGAAGCATTCTTGATGTCAGCCCTAAGCTAAGCCGAGCTTGCGACCGATACATACTATTAGGCCTTTGTCTCCCCCGACAATTTCCTTATTCAGGGGTCTGCTTCGGCAGACCCCTTTTTCTTGTGTTTGGCCCGATTGCATGCGAACGCCGTAAAAACAGAAGGCGAGTCTGGGAGAAGGGCGCTGGCCAGAAACAATTTCGATTTTCTGCGGCTCGTCTTTTCGCTTGGCGTTGTCGTCTTTCACGCCGTCGCGCTGTCGGCAGTAGCGGCATTCAGCGCAACAGAGGCGTTTCTGGGCCTCCTGGCCGAACTGTCCATCCAGGGCTTCTTCATTGTGTCGGGTGCGCTCGTCTACGGGTCGCTCCAGCGCTCCGGCTCCCTCGGTGTTTATGCCGAAAAGCGCTTGCGGCGCCTTTATCCCGCCTATGCCACGATCGTCCTCATTCCGGTCCTGATCAGCGGCTTTCTGACGGGCTGGGCTGGCAGCGAGGCGATCCTGCACTATCTCGGCGCTAACCTCATCTTCCTCAATTTCCTCGCGCCTGAGCTTCCCGGCTTGTTCGACACCAATCGGTTCACCGAGGTGAATGGGGCGCTCTGGACGCTGAAGATCGAAGTTATGTTCTATATCGCACTGCCAGTCCTGGCGTGGCTCCTGAACGTGTCAGGCCGGTTGTGGTGGGCGTTGCTGGTGGCCGTCTACATCGCAGCCGAAGCCTGGCGGCATCTGATGCCGCTGCTGCTTGATCATCCGTTTGCGCCGGATATCGCGCGCCAGCTGCCGGGGCAAATGGCTTTCTTTGCGAGCGGCATGTTGCTGTGGCGGACACGCGACTGGGCCAAGATGAATGTGTTCGTCCTGCTCGGTGTTGGTGCTGTGCTCTTTGCTGCGTCATTCCTTCATCTCGGGCTGAGCCCGCTTCGCCCGGCCGGGCTCGCCGCGCTTGTCTTCGCCTTGGCTTATCTGCCCGGCCTTCATATCCCGGCCGCGCGGTTCGGCGATGTGAGCTATGGCCTCTACATCACTCATTTCCCGATCCTTCAGGCGCTCGTCATGCTGGGTCTGTTTGCATCGCTCGGATTCGGCCTGGCGTTTGGGCTCGCCCTTGCGCTCGTCACGGCTGCGAGTGTCCTGCTCTGGCATCTTGTCGAGAAACCGGCGCTTCGCCGCGACAGCCATTATCGCAAGGCGAGTGAGACAGACTGATCTGGTTTATTCCCAAAGCTGGAGCAACCGAATAGGGTTGGCCGCGACAGGAGATTTCCATGGCTTATGAAACAATCGAGCTTGATGCGACGCCCGGCGGCATCGCTGTGCTGACCCTCAACCGCCCGGATAAACACAACGCCTTCAACGCCCTCGTCATCGAAGAGCTGACAGATGCGCTCGAGACGCTGGAGGAGCAGACCACGATCCGCATGGTCATCCTGCGGGGCAATGGCAAAAGCTTCTCGGCCGGCGCAGACCTTGAATGGATGAAAGCCGCTGCGGACTATACGCGCCATGAGAATGAAGAGGACGCCTTCAAGC
The DNA here is from genome assembly GCF_049649345.1 of Henriciella sp. GTDB lineage: Bacteria > Pseudomonadota > Alphaproteobacteria > Caulobacterales > Hyphomonadaceae > Henriciella. The sequence goes on from NZ_JBARZC010000332.1 coordinate 3,203, forward strand.
TCGCCGAGATGCTGCGTAAACTCGCCGAGCTGCCTCAGATGACGGTCGCGCTGGTCCAGGGCGCCGCCATGGGCGGCGGGGCAGGGCTCGTCGCGGCCTGCGACATCGCGGTCGCGCTCAAGGACACCAAATTCCGCTTCTCCGAAGTCCGCCTTGGCCTGACGCCCGCCACGATCAGCCCCTTCGTCATGAACGCCATCGGCCCGCGCTGGGCGAAAGCGCTGTTTGTCTCCGCCGAGAGCTTCGACGCCGCTTTCGCAGAGCGGATCGGCCTTGTGCAATATGTCGTTGAGGATGAAGCCGGGCTGACCGAAATGGAAGAATATCTCGCCGGCCTCGCGATGAATGCCGCCCCAGGGGCTGTGGCTGACTCAAAACGTCTGGTCCAGGACCTTTACGGCGCAGAGACAGATAGCACGCTCAGCCATGAAACAGCAAAGCGGATCGCTGCCCGCCGCGCCAGCGATGAAGGCAAGGAAGGCCTGTCAGCGTTTCTTGAAAAGCGGAAACCGGATTGGGCTGAAATCTGATCAGCCGGCGTCGGGCGGCCCGCCGACAGGTATGCCCCAGTCGCGTAAAATATTCAGGATCGCATCGACGGGGTTGATGCCGGTCATCTGCTCAATCGGCTCCTGGGCGAAATAGATGATCGCCGCGATCAGAAGCGCAAAGATCAGGAACTGGCTGAGGGACTTCAGGATGAAAGCGCCCGCTGAGCCGATAATGAACCCGCCCGCGCCATAGATCGCTGCACCGAGAAACGGATTTACGCCGGTTGCCGCGGCCTGCTCATAGCCGAGATAAGCGCCGATGCCGCCCCCGACCACGCCAGCGAGCACGCTGACATTCCTGTTTGCCATATAAGCCATGAAGCATCCCCTCTTGATCGCTTGGTCGCGAGCCTAGACCAGCTCATGCTAAATGCCCAGCGCAGCGGGATATTGCACATTTTAGGTCGCGTTCCTGCCACCTTAGCGGGTAAAGACCGGACCTATGCCGCGGTTTTCGAAGATATCAGAATGGCTTAGCGCCGAGCGGGAAGCGTTACGTGCGCGCTTCGTGAGGGGGCCGTTTTCGGCCGGATTTTTCGAATTTGTCAGCTTCGGCATCAAACAGGGCTGGGCCTGTATCTTTGGCGGGCTCTTACTTGTCCTGATCCTGGCCACCCATTTCTGGTATCCGGACGCGGCCGCGCTCAGCCGCTATGACTTTCTCGTTCTGGCCGCCATCGCCCTCCAGCTTGGCCTGCTCGCAACCGGGCTGGAGACGCTTGAAGAGGCGCGCATCATCCTTGTCTTCCACATCGTCGGTACGATCATGGAAATCTTCAAGACGAGCGCTGGAAGCTGGATCTACCCGGAAGACAATCTCCTGCGCATCGCCGGCGTCCCGCTCTTTTCTGGCTTCATGTATGCTGCCGTCGGCAGCTATCTCGCCCGCGTCTGGCGTATCTTTGAATTCCGGTTCGACCATTTTCCGCCGCTCTGGCAGCAGGGGCTTCTGGCTTTTGCGATCTACATCAACTTCTTCGCCCACCATTTCCTGCCGGATATCCGCTACGCCCTGTTTGCGGCCTGCGCGCTCATCTACTGGCGGACCTGGGTCAACTTCCGGCCGGACCGCGCCTACCGCAAAATGCCGCTTCTGGTTGGCTTCGGACTTGTCGCGCTGTTCATCTGGTTTGCGGAGAATCTCGGAACCCTCGCCCGCGCCTGGACGTATCCCGGTCAGGAAGCAGCCTGGAAACTTGTTTCCCCGGCGAAATTCGGGTCTTGGTATCTTCTCATGATCATAAGTTTCGTGCTGGTGGCGCTGATCCATCGCACACGGGAAGGACGCCATGCTGAAGAGCCTGCTAATCGCCAATCGCGGTGAGATTGCCTGCCGGATCGTAGAGACGTGCAAACGCCTCGGGATTCGCACGATCGCAGTCTATTCAGATGCCGACACCTATGCCCGCCATGTCAAGGCGGCCGATGAGGCGATCCATATTGGCGCAGCCCCTGCCGCAGAGAGCTATCTCGATGCAGACCGCATTATCGAGGCGGCAAAATCGGCGCGCGCAGAGGCGATCCATCCGGGCTACGGTTTCCTGTCGGAGAACGCAGAATTTGCAGATGCGGTGACCAAGGCCGGCTTGATCTGGGTCGGGCCGAAGGCGGAGACAATCCGGGAGATGGGCCTTAAGGATGAGGCCAAACGTATTGCCGAAGAGGCGGGCGTCCCCGTGCTGCCGGGCTATCGCGGCGAGGCGCAGGACGCTGCAACGCTTGAAGCCGAGGCCGAAAAGATTGGCTATCCAATTCTCATCAAGGCCGTCGCGGGCGGCGGGGGCCGAGGCATTCGGCTTGTCACGAAGAAGGCCGATCTTGCAGGCGAGCTGGAAAGCGCCGTGCGCGAGGCCAAATCCGCCTTTGGCGATGGCCGCGTCATGCTGGAAAAGCTGGTTGAACAGCCGCGCCACATCGAGGTGCAGGTCTTCGGCGACAGCCATAGCGAGGCCGTCCACCTCTATGAGCGCGATTGTTCGCTCCAGCGCCGCCGCCAGAAAGTCGTCGAGGAAGCGCCCGCACCCGGTATGCCTGACGACGTCCGCGAGGCGATGACGGACGCGGCCGTGAAGCTCGCCAAGGCGGTCGGCTATGAAGGCGCAGGCACGGTCGAATTCATCGTCGATGGCGCGCGCCCGCTCGCCAAGGATACGTTCTGGTTCCTCGAAATGAACACGCGCCTTCAGGTCGAGCATCCGGTGACAGAACTTGTCACGGGAACCGACCTTGTTGAATGGCAGCTGCTCGTCGCATCGGGCGAGAAAATCCCTCTGAAACAGGAAGATATCCCGCTTTCCGGACATGCGATCGAGGCGCGGATCTGCGCGGAGGACCCGGCAGACGGCTTTCGGCCAGGGGCGGGGCGCCTCGCCGCCTTCGACCTCGGCGAGCCTGACCTGTTCGCGGGCGAAACCTGCGAGGATGACGGCCTCCACTACCGCCTCGATACAGGCTTCGAGACAGGCGACACGGTGCCGGCAACCTATGATTCCATGATCGCGAAGATGATCATCAAAAGCTGGGATCGCAGCAGTGCAATTGAAGCGCTCTCCGAGCAGCTTGAGCAGTCCATCGTCGCGGGTATTCCCTGCAATATTGGCTTCCTCAAACGATGCGTGGACCATGACGTCTTCCGGGCCGGTACCCATCATGTGAACTGGATCGCAGAGGAAATCGACGCGCTCGCAATACCGCCAGAAGGCGGGGCCGAAGCCGCCGCGTCATTCATTGCAGGTATCCTGTTGCAGCCAATAGGCAGTGACCCTTGGGACATCACCGATGGCTGGCGCATGAACGCGGCCCCGCGCCGCTCAATCCGCCTTCTCGTTGGTGAAGATATCATCGAAGCAGCAGCTGACAGCGGCGAGCTTCCAGACGACTGGCAGGCAATCGGGCTCTCTGACAGTCGCTTCGCTGTCGGTATTGGCGGCGAAACGTGGCTGGTCGAAGTGCCCGATTATGAGGCCGAGGCCGAAGCCATCGCTGGCGGAGATCGTGTCGCAGCGCCGATGCCCGGCAAGCTGATCGATCTTCGCGTCAAAGCGGGCGATGCGGTCACAAAGGATCAGACGGTCGCCGTCATGGAGGCGATGAAGATGGAGCACAGCCTGAAAGCGCCGCGCGATGGCGTGGTGAAAGCGACGGGGGCGGATGTCGGCGAACAGGTCGGCGAAGGCGCGATGCTGATCGAATTGGAAGAGGCCTGAAATCTGCCTCATTCAGGCGTTGTAAACATGGCGCTTTGTAATGTTTTGAACACTGCGCGTTTCGCCTGATTCCCGGATTTGCCTGGAGGTCTGTTTGGCCCTTTCTGCCCTCATCCTGTCACTGGCTTACCAGCTCTCAGCGACGAGCGGGCCGGTCGATCAGGCGCTGACGGCGACTGAAACACCCGACACGCTTCGCGCCGCGTTCACGGTTGAGCTGAAAAGTCCGAAAGCGCTTCGGGCTTTCCGCTTTGACCCCCGCGAGCAGGGTGCCAATCGCTGGATGCTGATCGAGGCAAGTGGCGAGGATGATGATCTCGACGAGGCCGTCGCGGCTTGGGCGAGCGAGCCTGCGCCGGATGGCCGGCTCTTCCCCGATGACCTGAGATTAAGTGTTGGCCAGCGTGTCGATGTAAAGGATCTAGGCGGCGCCTGGCGCGTTCACTTCAGCCACAAGCCTTCCCTCAATGATGGCGAGCTTGATGTCTGGCTTGCCGAGCGCGTCAACGCCGAGGCGTGGCTCGACCCGGTTTCAGGCCGCTTCCTGCGGCTTGATTACAGCCTGCCGCGGCCTGTGCGCGGCCCGGACGGCGGGCGGCTCACCGATTTCGCTCAGACCTATTTCCTCGAATCGGATCCCGAATGGGGCCTCTCCTACATCGCCGCCTATTCGATGAGCTTCGAAGCCAAGGGCGGATTTCGCACGATCCGTCGCGACTACAGCGCGACCGTCACCTCGATCGAATTTTTCTTCTCCAGCCGGGACGCTGAAGAAAAATTTGAAGCTGAACAGCATCGCACATCTGGTCGTTCGCTCGCAGGACGTTAAGTTCTGAAGCATGGCTTTGAACATGGTTAAGCTCTGCGTGGGCGCAGATGACGTCGGCGATCTTGTCGGCTGGCAGAAGCGCGTGATGAAGACCCGCAAGGCGCCCGTGCATCATACGCGCATGGTGCCGAAGCGTATCGAAGAACTGCTCGATGGCGGGTCCATCTTCTGGGTCATCAAGGGCGTCATCCAGGTCCGTCAGGCCTTCACCGACATACGCGTCATCGATGATCGCAATGGACGCAAGGCCTGCGAGCTTGTCTTCGATCCTGAACTGATCGCGGTCGACCCGATGCCGAAGCGGCCCTTCCAAGGCTGGCGCTATCTGAAAATGAGCGAAGCACCCAAAGACCTGAATCCGGGAAGCGCAGGCCAGGACATTCCTCCCGAGCTTCATGCCAAGCTGAAAGACGCCATGGTCTGGTAGGGGCTGCGTTCGAGCGTCAGTTGCCCTGGAAGAGTAGCCGGATAAAGGTGCGATATTGCATGATCTGGCTGGCGAGGACTTTGGGATCGTCAAACACTTTCGACAATATGATGCCGCCCTCGACGGTGACCGATAGCATATCGGCCAGTGCCTCGACATCAATGTCGGTGCGCGGAGGGTAGGCCTCGACGATCTCCTCCAGAAAGCTCAGGAACAGGGCGCGCCATCGCACCATCCCATCGCGGTTCATCGCCCGGATGTCGTCGTTGAACTGCTTGTCGTGATAGGTGACAGTGGCGACCATGCAGCCTGGATGGGCCTCGTCCATGTTGCCCATCGTTTCCGCAAGCATGCGCAGGCCGACCAGATAGGCGTGTAGTGGATCGTCGCTAAGTTCGCGTGCGCGCTCAAAGATGCTGCCAAGAATGACGTCATCCTGTTCGAAGGAGCGGCTGAGGAGTGCGCGGGCAAGCTCTGTCTTGTCGCGAAAATGGTAGAAGAAGCCGCTCTTGGTCAATTCGGCTTCGGCAATGATTTCGTCGATCGACGTATTCGAAAAGCCTTTTGCCAAGACAGCTGATTCCGCAATCTCAAGGATCCGGTCACGGGTTATCTCGCCCTTGGTTTTGGTCGTGGTGCTCATCAGCCGGCTCTTGTTTCACGGATTTTACTGGACCGAAGGTACAGTTTTGCACCTGCGAAGGGAAGCGAGACCTTTCCTGAAGTGCCAACACGGCGCTGTAACCCGCAGAAATAGAAACGTTTTTCCTCTGAATCTGAAAATCGTACCACGCGGTTTCTAGTGTGAATGCCGTTCTCCAGCGATGTTCCGTCCAGCGGAGGCATTGGGCCTCGCTATTAAATTGAACCGGAGGAGCCAGTCATGTTTGGTCTGCTTGATTATTTCTTTTTTGCCGTTTTCGGCGCACTTGTCCTGCAGGACTTCATCATCCCTGCGAGGACATTCCCGACTGTGAAAGCCTGGCGCCTGAAAGGGCTGGCTTCAGCGGTGATGTACTTTTTCCTGGCGGGCTATTCGCCCTTTATCTGGGATGCCTGGCTTGGCCAGTACCAGCTTGTTGATGGTACGGCGTGGCCGGTCTGGATCGCCGGCCCCGCGGCCCTGCTGGTCTACCAGCTTGGGATCTATACCTGGCATCGCACGATGCATGGCAGCAACGTTTTGTGGCGCACATTCCACCAGACACACCACAGCGCTGAACGCGTCGACATCTGGGGCGCGCTCTATTTCCACCCGCTGGATGTGCTCGGCTTCGCATTCGTCGGCAGTCTGGCCCTCACACTCACGCTTGGCGTGGCGCCTGGGGCAATCATGTTCGCAGTCATGGTCAGTACTTTCTGTGGCCTGTTCCAGCACGCGAATATTCGGACGCCGCATTGGCTGGGCTACTTTATCACCCGGCCCGAAAGTCACGCGCTTCACCATGAGCGCGGCATTCATTGCTACAATTACGGCGACATCCCCATCTGGGACATGCTGTTCGGAACGTTCCGCAACCCGAAAGTGTGGGAAGGGCAGGCGGGTCTCGTCGATGGTGGATCGGGCCGGTATATCGACCTGCTGATCGGGCGGGACATCACAAAGGCGCGCACGCGCCGAGGGGCAAAGGACCCGCAGATCTTGCAGGCGTCCAAAGTGATCGCCCTCTGCCTGATTTCCAGTAGCCTTATCGGCTATAGCGGCTCAATGCTCTGGAGCCTTATCTAGAAAAACGGCCGGAGAAATTCTCCGGCCGTTTTAATCTGTCTAAGCTGTCCGGTCAGTCGACCTGTTCCGGATTGTCTTTTTTCTTCTTCTTGGGCTTTTGCTTTTTGCCCTTGTCCTCGATGAATTCGAAGGCAAGCTTCTCCTTGTCCTTCTTGTCCACCGTGATCTTGACGGCGCCGCCCTTGGCGAGCTTGCCGAACAGAAGCTCCTCGGCCATCGGCTTCTTGACGTGCTCCTGAATGGTGCGCGCCAGAGGCCGGGCCCCGAACTCCTCGTCGAAGCCGCGCTTGGCAAGCCAGCCGCGGGCCCCTTCGGAGAGCTCGATCGTCACATTGCGGTCTGCAAGCTGGACTTCCAGCTGAAGCACGAACTTCTCGACAACCCGCTCGATGATCTCCGGTGTGAGACCACCGAATGTGATCGTTGCATCGAGACGGTTGCGGAATTCCGGCGTGAAGAGGCGTTTGAGCGCATCTTCCTGCTCGTCTTCGCGCTTGCCGCGGCCGAAGCCGATCGAGTTCTTGGCCGCGTCGGACGCACCGGCATTCGTTGTCATGATCAGGATGACATTCCGGAAGTCGACCTTGCGGCCATTGGCATCTGTCAGTGAGCCATTGTCCATGACCTGAAGCAGGATGTTGAACAGGTCCTGATGCGCCTTCTCGATCTCATCGAGCAGGAGCACGCAGTGCGGATGCTGCATCACGCCATCGGTGAGCAGGCCGCCCTGGTCAAAGCCGACATAGCCCGGAGGCGCGCCGATCAGGCGGGAGACGGTGTGCCGCTCCATATATTCCGACATGTCGAAGCGCAGCAGCTCTACGCCCATGATGGAAGCGAGCTGGCGGGCAACTTCGGTCTTGCCGACGCCGGTCGGGCCGGTAAACAGGTAGGAGCCGATTGGCTTGTTCGGTTCGCGAAGGCCGGCGCGGGCAAGCTTGATCGAAGACGACAGCGCCTCGATGGCTTCGTCCTGTCCGTAGACAACGCGCTTGAGGTCCGGCTGCAGGTTTTTCAGGGCAGTAGCATCGTCCTTGGTGACCTGTTTCGGGGGGATGCGGGCAATCTTGGCGATGATCGCCTCGATCTCGCGTACACCGATCTGCTTGCGCCGGCGGCTTTCCGGGACCAGCCACTGAGTCGCGCCCGCTTCGTCGATCACATCGATCGCCTTGTCCGGCAATTTGCGGGCGGTGATGTAGCGGGCCGAGAGTTCGACAGCTGCCTTGATCGCTTCATTCGTGTAGCGAAGGCCGTGGAATTCCTCGAAGGTCGGCTTGAGGCCGGTCAGGATTTTCACAGCATCAGGGACGGTCGGTTCGACCACATCAATCTTGCGGAAGCGGCGGGCGAGCGCCCGGTCCTTCTCAAAGTGCTGCTTGTATTCCTTGAAGGTGGTCGAGCCCATGCAGCGAACCTCGCCGCTTTGCAGGGCGGGCTTGAGCAGGTTGGATGCGTCCATCGCGCCGCCTGAGGTCGCGCCAGCGCCGATGACGGTGTGGATCTCGTCGATGAACAGGATACCTTTTTCCTGTTCGCCGATTTCCTTCATCACGGCCTTGAGGCGCTCCTCGAAGTCACCGCGATAGCGCGTGCCGGCAAGGAGTGCGCCCATATCGAGCGCCCAGATGACAGCGTCTTCCAGGATTTCCGGAACCTCGTCGTCGACAATCTTTTTGGCGAGACCTTCGGCGATTGCCGTCTTGCCGACGCCGGGGTCTCCGACGAGAACCGGATTATTCTTCGAGCGGCGGCAGAGCACTTCGATACAGCGTTCAATCTCGGAATCGCGACCGATCAGCGGGTCGATCTTGCCCTGCTTGGCCTTCTCATTGAGGTTCACGCAATAAGCTTCGAGCGCTTCCTTGGCCGGGCCAGGCTTGGACTGCTGTTCGGTCTCTTCGGCGCCGCGCGGGGTCGAGCTGCGCGACATGCCGGGCGATTTGGCGAGCCCGTGCGAGACGAAATTCACCGCGTCATAGCGCGTCATGTCCTGCTCCTGCAGGAAGTAGGCAGCGTGGCTCTCGCGTTCGGAGAAGATGGAAATCAGCACGTTCGCGCCGGACACTTCATCGCGCCCGGAGCTTTCAACATGCAGAATAGCGCGCTGCACGACACGCTGGAAGGCGGCCGTCGGCTGCACGCTGGCACCCGGACTGTCCGTTACCAGGCTTGAGAGTTCTTCATCGATATACTGGGTCAGCGCTTCGCGCAGCTGTTTGATATCGACCTTGCAGGCCGTCATCACTTCAACAGCGTCGGTATCTTCGGTCAGTGCGAGCAGTAAGTGTTCCAGCGTCGAATATTCATGCTGGCGCTCCCCAGCGAGGTTGAGCGCTTTTTCCAGGGCATTCTCGAGGCTATCGGTCAGCGAAGGCATTTGTCCTAATCCTCTTTTTCCATCGTGCATTGCAGAGGATGTTCGTTACGTCGCGCCAGATCCATGACCTGGGCCACCTTCGTCTCAGCGACCTCGAAGGTATAAACTCCACAAACGCCGACACCTTTCTGGTGTACGTGGAGCATAATGCGAGTCGCCTGTTCGCGGCTCTTGTTGAAAAACTGCTCGAGAATGAAGACGACAAATTCCATCGGCGTGTAGTCGTCATTCAGAAGCAGAACGCGGTACATGGACGGTTTCTTCGTCTTGACGCGCGTCTGTGTTGCGAGACCTGGTCCCTCTGTGTCACCGGGCTTCGTCGGCCCTTTCGGACCTTCGGGATCGGCAAGTCTTGGTCTGAAGTCTCTGGCAGTCATGGTGCAAAGATATGGTCTGGGTTGGGCAATTTTAAGCCTGAGGGCTGGAGGATTACTGCTCAAGCTGTTTTTCCGACTCGTGCTTTCAACTCCTCGATCAGCTTTTCGATCCGTTTCCGGTTCGCTCCCATGTCATGGTAACCGACTCGCGAGCGGGAATAGACGGCTAATTGTGACTTGTGCCCATCATTCTTGTCTTCCAGCACGCGGATTGTCACATCGTCCTTGAATTTGAGAAGTTTCGTGGCAGCGACCGCTTCGATCTGCATCGTCTCGGCGGCTGTCGATGAAACCGTCCAGCGGTCCTTGCTGGCGGCGAGGTCCTGGACAGCCTGGAACAGCGCGCCCGGATCGGCTTCGAAAGTCGGGGATAGCGTATCCGGCTCGGCTGACTGGCAGAGACCGGCCGGCGCAAGCAGATAGGTGTTGGGAGAGGAGGGACGCTCGAGCGTCGCAAAGTCAGTGTGTTCCGCCATGAGACAAGTCTAAACACTGATTACGCCGAACGCACCCGCCAGAAACACCAATCGGACAAAAAAATCGGCCAGCTGAACGAATCAGCTGGCCGAACTTCTAGTCTCGCGGGGAGAAAAGTTTACGAGGCTTTCGCCTTGTTTGCAGCTTTCTTCGTCTCGGCGATCGCTTCTTCGGTGAACCCGGCGAAAGGCTGCATGCATTCTTTCATGGCACCGGAGTAGATGCCGGCAAGCTCGCTGAGGCCGTCCATATGAGCCTTGAAAGCGGTCTTCATGTAGGAGGACTGGATTTCCATCGCTTCTTCGACGGTCGTCGCGCCAGCAAGTGTTTTTCCGGTCTCGACCGTCATGCTCATGCGGTCCTGGGCCTGGCGCATAACAGCGGCGCTGGCATCCTGGAAGCTTTTCACAGAGGCTTTCGCGCTCTCGGTGCTTGCGGTCATAGCGTCTTTGCCCATGTCACCGAACTGCGTGGCGAACGGGAAGGATTTTACAAAATTCTCTGGAGCAAACGCTCCGAACATGTTGGTTTCAGTTTTAGCCATAGTGAACTCCTTTGATGTCCTAGATATAAGGCATCTTCTTCGCAGTTGCAACATATTTTTGTGCACCGCACAATATTAACCAATTTCGGGCGGTATGGCTCCTGCATGGTTATGCGCTTAACGGCTGGATAATAGAATTAAGCCATTCTATGTTAAATCCTGGAAGGGCCGGGGTTCGCAGCGTGTTCAACGGAGGGACGTCCATGGCAATATTCGCTGGCAGGAAGAAGATCCAGGCAGCATTGGGTGCATTTGCGATTCTGATTTCGATGGCGCCCGCTGCCGTCGCAGAGAAGTATGCATCGATTGTGGTCGACGCCGATACGAATGAAGTGCTGCATGCGCGTCATGCCGACGAGCCGCGCTATCCTGCATCCCTGACCAAAGCCATGACCCTCTACATGTTGTTTGACGCGCTGAAGTCCGGCGAAGTCACGCTGAACGAGCGTATGGGTGTTTCGCGCCATGCCGCGAGCCAGCCGCCATCTGCCCTGCGCCTGAAAGTCGGCTCGACGATCAGCGTTCGCGATGCGATCGAAGCGCTTGTCACCAAATCTGCCAATGATGTCGCCGCTGTCGTGGGCGAGAGGCTTGGCGGGACCGAGTCGCGCTTTGCCACACTCATGACCGCTCAGGCCAAGGCGCTGGGCATGAACAATACGACCTTCCGCAACGCATCCGGTCTTCCCGATACGCGCCAGCTCTCAACGGCCCGCGACATGGCCATTCTCGCAGAACGCCTGCTTGAGGATCATGCCGATTATTATCACTATTTCTCCCGCTCCAGCTTCAGCTGGGGCAACCGCACCTACAACAACCACAACAATCTGCTTGCCTCGGTCGCCGGTGTTGATGGCATCAAGACGGGCTATACACGCGCCTCAGGCTTCAACTTGATGGCCTCTGCCAAGCGCGATGACCGCCGCGTCATAGCCATCATGTTTGGCGGCTCGACGTCCAAGTCCCGCGACGCCCATGTCACAGATTTGATTGAGGCGGCCTATAACAGCTTTGACGAGAATAGTGAGGCCGACGAGCTGAAGGCGAGCTACGCGTTCAGCGCCCTGCAATCGCCAATCGACCCGGACGGCGCCGCTCTACCCATGCTGAATGGCCAGGTCTTCAGCCCGGATGCTGTCGTCGGAGAAGGCGATGAAAGCGGCGGTTTCGAAGTGCTTATCCCCGCGCCGGACAATTGATCGGCTGGCTTTTGCCGGTCTGACGCGAAAACGAATAAAGGCGCCTCTTATCGGGGCGCCTTTTTTGTTTGGGTATCCGGAAAGAGTAGCGTCGCCCTTGGCTCAGAAGGCGATTTCAGCGCCTGCAAGGCTAGGCAGTTGGAGCAGAATGAGCAGGTCGCGCAGCTCCTGGCGGGCGGCGACATGGCTCATCGTGAAGGCGACATTCGAGCCGCGCTCAGTCAGGTCCAGCAGGGTCAGGCCGGCCGGGAAGAGCTCGCGATATATGACGCGCTCGGACAGGCCGGGCGCTAGCCTGAACCCGATTCTCTTTGACAGATTGCTCAGCGCTTCGCCGACCTTCTGCTTGTTGCGCGCTTCCAGCGGGGAGACCCGGTTGCGCATCACGATCCAGTCGATCGGCTTGCGCGAGGCCTGAGCCTTCTTCTTGCGGCAGTTCCAGACCATCTCGGAATAGAAGCTCGGCCGGATGACTTCGAGGGTCTGCGGGTTCACATCGCCGAGCAGGTCAAAATCGACGAAGCTGTCATTGAGCGGCGTGATCAGCGTATCGGCTGTCGTGTGGGCGAGACGCGACAGGAAGGTGTCGCCGCCTGGCGCATCAATGATGATAAAGTCGCTCACCTGTTTCAGCCGCTCAACGGCGCCGAGCAGGCGCTCGGTCTCTTCTTTTTCGGCGAGGTCGAGGTCACGTTCAGTGCTGGCATCGACACGAATGATTTCCGGCATGGGCAGCTTGGAGCCCGTCGACTGCATCCAGCGCAGGCGGTTCTCCAGATAGCGGGTCAGCGTGCGCTGGCGGACATCGAGATCGATGATGCCGACGCGCTGCTCCATGCGCATGAGCGCAACGGCGAGGTGCATCGACACGGTCGACTTGCCGGCCCCACCTTTTTCATTGCCCACAACGATCACGCGGCACTCACCTTCTGGTGACTGCCGCAGTGTCAGGGGACTGTCAGGCGATGAATCGACCGTTCTGAATCCATCTGCTGGCATTTGGGCTAACTCCACATTCGCCGTGCGTCACGGATCAGCAGCAATCACGCAGCCTGCTGGAACAGGCTGTCGTCTGCATACTCACCGGAAATGGGCATCGCGGCCGGCACATCACCAAACAGCAGCGCATCGTGCGCGCTCGCCGCGAATGGGCTGGTTCCGGCCATCATCGGCTCTCCGTCGAACAGGTCACTGTCAAAGCTCATCGCGCCAAGAGACATGGCCGGTTCGGCTTCCACCACGATCGGCGCGTCGGCTGACACCATCGACAGGGCCGTCCGCAAGCGCTCAAGCGACGCAGACAGCGTGTTCAGCGCCGAGCTGTAAGCCGCACGTTCTGTGCCTGCGTCAAACATCCATTCGTCTTGCAGATCGGTCTTGCTTTCATCCAGCGGACGCCGGATAGGCTCTAGCGCGTAATCTGCTTTGGGCGTTGCAGCCCGGCGGGTGAATGAAGTGAGGCCGGCTACCGCCAGCATGGCTTTCAGTCGATGCATGATGGGCTTTCTCATAGGTGAACAATTCGGGCGAAATGGTTAACAGGTCGTTTACGAAATCAGAATTCGGAGGCTTCTCCAAGTGAACAATCAGCAGGCGATGATCGTCAGAACACGCAAGGATTTGAGGGCTGCGGTCGAGGTAGCGCGGCAAAAAGGCAAGAAAATCGGGTTTGTACCGACCATGGGCGCGCTGCATGACGGGCATATCTCGCTGGTCGAGAAAGCTGGGGATAAATCTGATTACGTTGTCGCCAGTATCTTCGTGAACCCGGCTCAGTTTGCCCCCGGCGAGGACCTCGACCGGTATCCGCGCAATGAGCAGGGCGACGTGGCCCGCCTCAGCGCGGCGGGATGCTCGCTCGTCTATTGCCCGAGCGTCGGGGAGATGTACCCCGAAGGCTCGCTGACGAATGTGCGCGTCGAGGAGATGAGCGACCTCCTTGATGGTATTTACCGCCCGCACTTCTTTTATGGTGTCGCCACAGTCGTTGCGCGGCTCTTCATCCATGTCGGCCCGGATGTCGCCGTGTTCGGGGAGAAGGACTATCAGCAGCTCCAGATCATCAAGCGCATGGTGCGTGATCTTGGCTTTCCGATCGAGATCATTGGCGGGAAGACCTGGCGCGACGGCGACGGTCTCGCCCAGTCCTCACGCAATGCTTATCTGAGCGAGGAGGAGCGCCAGCGCGCCAGCGCCATCTTCTCGGCACTGCACCGAGCGGCCTCACGCCTGCGGATTGGCGTGCCTGTCGAAGAGGCCATAAAAGAAGCCCGCGGGTTTATCCTCGGCGCGGGCTTCTCGAAACTGGATTATGTCAGCGCTGTCGATCCGGCGACCTTGCACGATCTCGGCGACGGGCCGCTGGAAGAGGGGCAGGGGTGCCGGCTCCTCGCGGCGGCCTGGATGGGATCAACCCGCCTTATCGACAACCTCGGCGTATAGCTGCTCGGGCGCATCTGCCCCGCGCGTATAGATCAGGACGCCATTGGCGATCTCCGGGATCAGCTTCTCAGCGATCGGGCGCTCAAGCGCCGGACAGCCCCAACTGCGGCCCATCTTGGCGCGGGTCGGTGTGACATAGTCCGCGCCATGGATCACGATAGCGCGCTCCCGCGCCGCCGAGTTCTCCTTGTCGAGGCCATCAAGGCGCAGCGACAGGCCATGCTTTCCGTAATAGGTTTCCGCGGTCACATATGACCCCAGTGAGCTCATCTTAGAGCCGCTGATATTTGAGAAAGCATCTGCGATCCCGTCATGATCCTTGTCGGAATTGCGCCCATGCGAGACGAGAAAGGCATCTGCCTCCATGGTCTCCATGTCGATCAGGAAAAAGCGCGGTTCGCTTGAGTGACGAGCATAGTCGATGACAATCATGACATCGTCATTCTTGACCTTGTCAGCGTGAAACGCGCGCGCAGCCAGCGCTTCACTCCAGAGATCAGCGCCCATCGCCTCATCAGCCGTTTTCGCCGCGGCGAGGCCGGCTGGCATCACGCTCAGGAACAGGGAAGCTAGAAGATAACGTGCGATATTTTTCATGGTTCTAAATTCTCATGGAAATTTGGCATAAAAGAGATGGGTTCCGTGCCGATTGCAGCTCTCCCGCATTAAATGTCAGTAGCATTGAAGGGTGCGGCCGGCTCGGTGCAGACCCCGGATTCCACTACCGCCAAGGCGGATTAGAAAACCCGCGGGCGCTCGGACTTGTCGACGTGCAGGCCGCATTCGGTCTTCGCCAGTCCGGCCCAGCGGCCCGAGCGAACATCATTCGGGTCTGCGGCCGGGCGTGTGCAGGGCCAGCAGCCGATCGACGGATAGCCCTGGGCGACCAGGGGATGCTTTGGCAGATTCCGGCGGGCGATGAAGCTGTCGACATCGTCCTGCGTCCAGCTTGCCAGCGGGTTCACCTTGAAGCGGCCAGCGCCATGTTCGAAGACGGGCAGGCTCAGGCGCGCACCGCCATGGAAGCGCTTTCGACCGGTGATCCAGGCATCGAAGCCTCGTAGAGCCGGCTCGAGCGGGCGCACCTTGCGCAGCGCGCAGCAGGCATCGGGATCGGACTTCCAGAGCATGTTCTTGGGATCGAGCACTTTGCGTTCTGTCTCGTTCGGCGGAATGTCGCGAACATTGATCAGGCCAAGGCGCTCGGTCAGCTCTTGCTTGTAATCGTGGGTCTGCGGGAAATGCATGCCCGTTTCGAGGAAGACAATCGGGAAATCGGGGTCAACATCTGCAATCAGGGCCAGCATGACGGCGCTCTCTGCCCCGAAGCTCGACACATAAGTGATCTTGTTTTCCCATTCGCGCACGAAGGAAGCGCGCAGGATCGTGGTGGCAGACGCATCACGCAGCTCGCCATTGAGCCGTGCCAGCCGGTCAGCGACAGGCTCTTTCAGGCGTGTCTGGTAATCACCATAAGGCATGAAGCGCCTCAATCCTTGCTGTGGCGGCGATGGAAAACGGAAACGCTCTCGTCAGCAGCCGGTTGATAGAACGCTGAAAACTCCTTCAGCGCCTCTACTACACTAGGTAGTTCGGCACGCTCGGTCTCGAAAGCATCGAACCCTGAACGGTTCATATAGAGAATCTGATCTCTCAGGACGTGGCCAACCGCGCGAAGCTCGCCTTTATAGCCAAATCGGCGGCGCAGAAGCTGCGCCTGCGAGTAGCCGCGCCCGTCTGTATATTTAGGGAAACTGACCTCGATCAGGGCGAGACGGTCGATGAATTCTTCCAGCTCATCGGGATCATCGGCAGGATCAAGCCGAACGCCAATCTCGGTGTTGCGTGCCATCAGCAATTCCGTCTCGCTGCGAAAGCGGGCGAGGGATACCGTGATACATCCGCCCGGCGACAAGGGCGCATCATCCGGGACAAAGGCCCAGATATCGTCGACCTCCCGGCCGTCCTTAATCAGTGGCATAGATACTATCCTTGAACGGCTCCATGCCTTCGCGTTCGAAGGTCTCGATGAAGTGCTCGTCCTTGCTTGTCCTGAGTTCGCGGTAGCGCTCAACGATGCGTTTCAGGGCCGCGGGCACCTCGTCAGCCTTGAGGCCCGGCCCGGCGATATCGCCGATCCGCGCCTTCTCGTCGGCGCGGCCGCCCAATGTGATCTGGTAGTATTCCTCACCTTTCCGGTCGACGCCGAGAATACCGACATGGCCGACATGGTGGTGGCCGCAGGCATTGATGCAGCCGGAAATATTGATGTGGAACTTGCCGATGTCTTCCTGGTCATCGGGATCGGAAAACGCTTCCTGGATCGCCATGCCGACCGGGATGGAGCGCGCATTGGCAAGGTTGCAATAGTCGAGCCCGGGGCAAACGATCATGTCCGAGATCAGCCCTTCATTCGGTGTTGCGAGGCCTGCGGCCTTCAGCTCTTCATAGACCTTTGGCAGGTCGTCCAGCGCGACATGAGGCAGGACAAGGTTCTGCGCATGGGTCACGCGGATATCGTCATGGCCATAGGTCTCTGCGAGGTCCGCGACGACCATCATCTGCGCGTCGGTCGCATCGCCCGTGGCCACGCCATTGGGCTTCAGGCTGACCGTGACCGTCGTATAGCCGTCGACTTTGTGGGGATGCAGATTGGTCCGGCTCCAACGGGCAAAGGCCGGGTCGTTGGCTTTCAGGTCTTCGAATGCCTTTGATGTCTCGGTGGCATCAGCGAGGGCAGGCGGGGCGAAATAGGCATGGATGCGCTCGATCTCTGCCTGTGGCAGGTCGATCTTTTCAGCGTCGCGCTGGGCGGCGAACTCATCCTCGACCAGCTTCCGGAAGTCTTCCTCGCCGGTTTCCGAAACGAGGATCTTGATCCGCGCCTTGTACTTGTTATCGCGCCGGCCAAAGCGGTTGTAGACGCGCATGATGGCTTCGAGATAGTCGAGCAATTGGCCCTCAGGCACAAAGTCGGACACCTTCGCAGCGATATGCGGTGTGCGCCCCTGTCCGCCGCCAACCCAGACTTCGAAACCGACCTCATCGCCGCGCTGGCGCATATGCAGGCCAATATCGTGCACCTTGATCGCGGCGCGGTCATGCTCGGCGGCCGTGACAGCGATCTTGAACTTGCGCGGCAGGAAGGCGAATTCCGGATGGAAGGTCGACCACTGGCGGATAATCTCGCACCAGGGGCGCGGATCCATGATCTCGTCTTTCGTGGCGCCGGCATAGTGATCGCTGGTGACGTTCCGGATACAGTTGCCGGAGGTCTGGATGGCATGCATCTCAACTTCGGCAAGCTCTGCCAGAACGTCTGGGATATCCTTCAGCGCGACCCAGTTGAACTGGATGTTCTGGCGCGTCGTGAAGTGGCCATAACCGCGGTCATAATCGCGTGCGACCTTGGCCAGCTTGCGCATCTGGCGCGGTGAAAGCTGGCCATAGGGAATAGCGATCCGCAGCATATAGGCGTGCAGCTGAAGATAGACGCCGTTCTGCAGACGCAGCGGCTTGAATTCGTCTTCCTTCAGTTCGCCAGACAGACGGCGGGCCACCTGTCCGCGGAACTGTTCGACCCGATCGCGCACAATCTGCGCGTCGAATTCATCATACCTGTACATCAGTCACCTCGTGGAGATGGGGAAGGCCAAGCTCGCGCTCGCAGCGCGCAATCCAGGCATGGACGGCCGGAAACTCGGACACATCGAAGCCGCCTTCGTGGGCAAGGCGGGTGTAGGCAAGAAGCGAGATATCGGCGAGCGTCATCGCTTCGCCGCCGGCAATCCAGTCATTGCCGAGAAGAGCCAGCTCCATGCGCCCAAGCGCCCGGCGGCCCTTGGCCATGAGATGTGGATCGATCTCGTCGTCGGATTTCTTTTCATAATGCTTCTGGAAACGGCGCACAGCGATCGCCGTCTCGTGGGAGTACTGCTCCCAGAACTGCCATTCGAGCACCTTGGCGCGCTCGAACGCCGCGTCCGGGATCAGATCGCTTCCATCGGCCAAAAAGGCGATGATTGCGTTTGATTGGGCAAGTGTCTTGCCGTTCTCGAACTCCACAACCGGCACCTGGCCGAACGGGTTGATGGCGAGAAACTCGTCGGTTCGCGTCTCGCCTTTGATGATGTCGATTTCGACCCATTCATGCTCGATGCCGAGGCGCTCGGCCACCCATTTCACTTTCAGGCAGTTTCCTGAAATGCTGTCGCCATAGATGCGGATCATTGCGAGGACCTTTGAAATTCGGGATGGACGGTTGGGCCATTGGCGCGGATGGTTTCGCGAAGCGTTTCGCGCCCATCGATCGCACCGTCTTCGGCGACCTGCATGAAATAGGGATCTGTCACGATGCCTTCCTGGCCTTCGGCCGCGGCAAGCCGGGCTTCTGCTTCGTCGCCCGTAAAGACGCCGATGCGTGCTGGATCGTCGGACCAGCTGCCATCCTCGGCCATCCAGACGACCCGTCCGGTCGCCGTTTCCCATGCGGTCACGCCCTTGGGCTGGTCGGGCTTCAGTTTCGGGCGAACAGAGGTCATGCCAGCGCCTCCTCTATGATGGGGGTTTGAGCGTCTGCAGGAAGGCTTGCTACCTGCCCGATGATCAGGAGAGCAGGGCCTTTGATTCCGCGCTGGTCGATCAGCTGCGCGAGATCGGCGATCTTGCCGAAGGCGCGTTTTTCATTGGAGCGCGTCCCGTTTTCGATAACCGCGACAGGTGTTTCGCCGGAAAGTCCAGCGTCGCGCAGCTTGTCTGATATGATCCCGGCTGTGCCGACGCCCATGAAGACGACGACGGTCTGGTACGGTTTGGCAAGGCCAGGCCAGTCGAGATCAGGCACGCCGCCTTTCTTGGCATGCCCGGTTACGAAGGTCACAGATTGCGCATGGTCGCGGTGCGTCAGCGGCAGCTTGGCGCTCGCTGCGCAGCCGAGAGCCGAAGAGATACCCGGAACGACGTCCGCTTCAATCCCGGCCTCGCGCAGAGCGTCGACTTCCTCGCCGCCACGCCCGAAGATAAACGGATCGCCGCCCTTGAGGCGCACAACGCGGTTGCCTTCGCGGGCAGCCGCAATCATCAGCTCGTGAATGCCGTCCTGCGGGACGAGATGCTCGCCCTTGGACTTGCCAACCGGCACGCGTTCGGCGTCGCGGCGAACCATGTCCATGATTTCTGGCGAGACGAGCCTGTCATGGAAAACGACATCCGCTTGCTGGATGAGGCGGAAAGCCTTTAGGGTCAGCAATTCCGGATCGCCCGGCCCGGCACCCACAATGTGGACGGGGCCAAGGCTGTCGTGGGTGAGACTGCCGGCAAATTGCTCCAGCGTGTCGCCCAAGAGCTTTTCCGCCAGCGCATCATTGCCGGCATAGACCGCCTCGGCGACAGGACCGCGGAGCGCCTTTTCCCAGAAATGACGGCGGGTTGTCTCATCGCCGAGCGCCGCTTTCACAGCCGGGCGCCAGCGCTGGGCAAGGGCGGCCAGATCGCCAATCCGTTCGGGCAGCAGCGTCTCGAGCTTGGCGCGAATATCCTTGGCCAGCACAGGCGCCGCGCCGCCTGTGGCCACGGCCGCAACGATATCGCCGCGGTCGAGCAGGCTCGGCACGGTAAAATCGCAGAGATGCTTGCGGTCGACCGCGTTGACCGGCACGCCGTGCGCATGGGCGCGATCGACAGCGGCTTCGGCCTCCTTGTCATCGTCCAGCGCGATGATGGCGAACCGCGCGCCGAATAGAGCGGCCTCGGCCTGCGCCGAGCCGAACACTTCTAGCTGGCTTTCAAAATCCCTGGCCCATTCGGGCGCAGTGTCTGTCACCAGCCGGATGGTTGCGTTGGTTTTCGCGACGAGCCGTGCCTTGCGCTCGGCGTTTATGCCATCGCCAACGATGACGACATGGGCATCATCCATGAGGAAGAAGGCTGGAAACTGGCGCATGGGAGGGTTCGCTTCTCGCGGTAATAAGGGGTCAGGCCCGGAAAATGGGGCTTGTGGCCCCGTCTCAGCAAGCGTAGACCCCTGATCCGATTGTTTAGATAAACTATGCGAGGCCACTGCTAGAACAAGACCATGGCCGATAGCAATGACCGTCTTCCTCCTCTGAACGCGCTGCGCGCCTTTGAAGCCGCAGCGCGCCGGCTCTCTTTCAGCAAGGCAGCCGAAGAGCTGAATGTTACGCCAGGCGCGATCTCGCAGCACATCCGACAGCTCGAGGAATATGCAGGCACGCCGCTTTTCAAGCGTACCGGCCGCAGCGTGCTGCTCACAGATGCTGCCCAGGCGAGCCTGCCACTCGTCCGCGAAGCGTTCGCCAAGATCGCCGAGTCTGGCCGCATCATGCAACAACCTGCGCGCAAGGGCAGGGTGATGGTGTCCTGCGCGCCGTCCTTTGCCGCTAAATGGCTCGCACCGCGTCTCGACCGGTTTCACATCTCCAATCCCGGCATCGAAGCATGGATTTCAGCCGACATGACGATCACCGACTTTACAGTCGCCGATGCCGATTTCGCGATCCGCTATGGCCGGGGCAATTATGACGGGCTTAAATCAGAAAAACTGATGGACGAGACCGTGCTTCCCGTCTGTTCGCCGCGCCTGCTTGAAGGGTCTGACGCGATCAGGAAGCCCGCAGATCTTGCAAGACACGCCCTGATCCATGACAAGAGCACCGAGCAGGATCCCTCCTGTCCGGACTGGACGAGTTGGCTCGCCGCCCGCGGGGTTGGCGACCAGGTTGACGGCCAGAGAGGCCCCCGTTTCAATCAGTCGTCTCTCGCTATCGAAGCGGCCGCATCGGGACGGGGCGTCGTTCTCGCCAAGCGGGCGATCGCGTCCTCTGACATGGCGGCAGGCCGTCTGGTCGCACCTTTCGCTGATGGCTCGACGAGCATCGATTTCGGCTACTGGCTTGTCTGGCCGAAAGGGCGTCACCAGACAGAGGATGTGCGCGCCTTCATCAAATGGGTGAAGGCCGAAGCGGCCGCCGGTGAAATTCACGGCGTCTGAGCCCAACGCAAACAATACATCGGGATGCGGCAGCATTTCTGCTCAGTAACCTCCTGTTAAGAGCAAATCGGGGACACCTAGTCCCAAGGGTTGAACAGGGCTGGGCAGATGCTGTTTCTGCTGGATAATCAGATCGTCGATGTCGATATACCGGAGATGCGCCTG
Organism: Henriciella sp.; assembly: GCF_049649345.1. Classification (GTDB taxonomy): domain Bacteria; phylum Pseudomonadota; class Alphaproteobacteria; order Caulobacterales; family Hyphomonadaceae; genus Henriciella. The sequence continues at coordinate 24,538 of NZ_JBARZC010000332.1, forward strand.
GAGCGGCGCTGGCGCCGGATCGGCTGCGGCCGGCCGCACGCCTTCAGAGCCAATGATGTCGTGAACTTCGTCCATGCGCGCCTCGAACAGGCGCGCTTTTTTGTAGGACAGATGGAGTATCAGGAAGCGTGCGACCTTGCCTCGCTGATCATTTCGCGCACGGGGGCAAACTCCTTCATCCTGCAGCGCACGGCCGGTGGCGCGATAGAGCCGGCGCTGAAGATCATTCCGCAGCTTGTCATGGAAGCCTACGCCGTTGGCGCTGCAAATGATGAGGGCGCAGCCCCTTACAATCAGGCCGCGCCCCGCATCGCCTTCAATTAGGCCAGCCCCGCTCTAGCCAGCGGAGCCTGGAATGGCAATCTGTGCCGGCGCGCCCGGCCCAAGATCGAGGCCTAGGAATAGCCAGATCATCATCAGGGCGACCCCCGAAATCAACATCCAGATGGAATACGGGATCATCATCGCCGTCAGGCTGCCGAGGCCGAAATTTTTCTGCCAGCGCTGGGCGAAGACCAGGATCAGCGGGAAGTAGACCATCAGCGGCGTGATGATATTCGTGGCCCCGTCACCCACGCGATAGGCCGCCGTCGCCCCGTCCGGGCTGATCCCGACAAGCATGAGCATGGGCACGAGCACCGGCGCCAGCAGCGCCCATTTCGCACTCGCCGAGCCGACGAACAGGTTGAGTGCGGCGGAGAAGAGGACGATCAGGCCGAGCACGAGAGGCAGCGGCAAGCCGCTATTCTGGATCGCATCGGCGCCGTGTACGGCTGTGATCAGGCCGAGATTGGACCAGCCGAACATCGCCACGAAATGTGCAGCGGCGAAAGCAAGGACGAGATAATAGGCCATGTCCTTCATGCCGCTCGCCATCATCTCGACGAGGTCGCGGTGGTTCTTGATCGTGCCTGCGGCCGCGCCATAGGCCCAGCCGGCGGCGAGGAAGAGGATGAGGAAGGCGGCGACCAGAGACCGGAAAAGCGGGCCTGCCTGCACATACCAGGCGGCGCCTGCATTCTCCGGTCCGTCTGCCAGCAAGGGCGTACCCGGCCCGATCGTCATGAAGACCCAGAGGGCGGCGACGCCGAGGATGGCGAGACCCGCGCGGCCAAGGCCTTTTTTCTGGCCTTCCGTCAGCGGCTTGTCCTCATCGGTATAGGTCTGCATGTCGCTCTCGGCGTCCGGCGACCATTTGCCGAGGCGCGGCTCGATCACCTTGTCGGTGACGAACCAGATGACAGGCAGGTAGATGAAAAGAAGCACGGCGATAAAGTACCAGTTGCCGGCGAAATTGACGGTCCAACCGGCGTCGATACTGCTCGCCTCATACGCGCTCTCGGTAATCCCGAAGAGCAGGGCATCGAGCTGGCCCGGGGTGAAGTTGGCCGAAAAGCCGCCCGAAACGCCGGCAAAAGCCGCCGCGATACCGGCCAGCGGATGGCGTCCTGCCGAGGCAAAGATAATCGCCGCCAGCGGGATCATCACGACATAGCCAGCATCAGCAGCATGGTTCGACAGCATGGCGATCAGCGCGACGAGCGGCGTCAGCATCGCCTTTGGCGCGCCGCGCACAGCCGCCCGGATCGCGCTGCCGAACAGGCCAGAGCGCTCAGCCACACCGGCGCCCAGCATCACGACGAGCACATAGCCGAGCGGATGGAAGTGCGTGAAGGTCGCCGGCATCTCGACCCAGAGCCGCTGGATATTCTCCGGCGAGAACAGGCTGACCGCCTCTTCCAGCTGTGGCGAGCCGTCAGGCTCTGTCAGGCTTGGGTGAAAGGCCGATACGCCCAGCCAGGCGCAAAGCTGCGAAATGATCATCAACGCGATGATCAGGTAGAAGAAGATAAAAACCGGGTCGGGCAGCTTGTTGCCCGTCTTTTCGACCCAGCCGAGAAACCCCTTCTGCTCGCTGGCCACGCTCTGGTCAGACATGTTTTAGCCCCTCTAAAATTTGTGTTGAGCGAACCCTAGCCGCGCACGCCTCAGAAAAGCAATCCAGTGCGCCGCTTTCCAACAGCTGAGAGATCGTTTAGCGACGGGCCCGAAGACATCATCTGAAGACTGATACTCCCAATGCCTATTTCGCTTGCTGAAGAAGCCGCCCGCCGGCGCACCTTCGCCATCATTTCGCACCCCGACGCCGGCAAGACGACGCTGACCGAAAACCTGCTTCTAGCTGGCGGCGCAATTCGTCTGGCCGGCCAGGTCGCGGCGCGTGGTGAGCGCCGGCGCACAAGTTCTGACTGGATGAAGATCGAGCGCGACCGGGGCATCTCTGTGTCGGCTTCGGTCATGACGTTCGAGCATGATGATCTCATGTTCAACCTTCTCGATACGCCGGGCCACGAAGACTTCTCCGAAGACACCTATCGCACACTGACCGCCGCGGACTCCGCCGTCATGGTGCTCGACGCCGCCAAGGGCATTGAGCCGCAGACGCTGAAACTCTTCGAAGTCTGCCGGATGCGAGACATCCCGATCATCACCTTCATCAACAAGATGGACCGGGAGGCGCTCGATCCGCTGGAACTGCTCGACGAGATTCAGGACAAGCTGCAGCTCGACACCTCGCCGCTCTACTGGCCGGCCGCCTCGGGCCAGCGTTTCTCTGGCATGAAAGATCTGCGCAAGGGTGACTTCGTCTCCTATCTGAAAAAGACCGCCGACAAGAGCATCGAGCCTGGCCCGAGCACCCGTATCGGCATGCAGGAAGCGCGCGGCACACTCGACACGATGGTCATGGACGAGCTTGAAGAGGGCGCCGAACTCGCCTCTGAAGCGCTGCCGGACTTTGATGAGCAAGCCTTTCGGGAAGGCCACATGACGCCGGTCGTCTTCGGCTCGGCGCTGCGTCATTTCGGCGTCAATGAGCTGCTCTCGACGCTGGCCGAATTTGCGCCAGCGCCGCGCCCCCAGACCGCTGAGAAGAAGGGTGACAAGATCACGGTCGAGCGCTCAGACAAGGCGGTGGCCGGTTTTGTATTCAAGATCCAGGCGAACATGGACCCGAACCACCGCGACCGCGTCGCCTTCCTGAGGCTCTGCTCGGGGGAGTTCAAGCGCGGCATGCGGCTGAAAACGACCGAGAACAAGCAGCTCAATATCCATAATCCGTTGATGTTCCTCGCCCAAGACCGCGAAATCGCGGAGACCGCCTATGCTGGCGACGTGATCGGCGTGCCGAACCATGGTCAGTTGCGTGTCGGAGATTCTCTGTCCGAGAACGGCGACATCAAATTCAAGGGCATTCCGAACTTTGCGCCCGAAATCCTTCGCCGCGCGCGCCCGAAGGACCCGATGAAGTCGAAACATTTGCGCAAGGCCCTTGAAAGCCTTGCCGAAGAGGGCGTGACACAGCTGTTCACCCCGGCGCTCGGCTCGGACATGATTGTCGGCGCGGTCGGCTCGCTGCAGATCGATGTGATGGCAGAACGCGTCGCGGCCGAATACAATCTCGAAGTCGTCTTCGAACAGGCCACTTATAATGTCGCGCGCTGGATCGCTTCGGATGATCCGGACAAGCTCGAAGCGTTCATGGAAAAGAACCGCGGCACCGTCGGGACAGACCTTGATGGCGCGCCGGTCTACCTCGCCAAGAATGCCTGGGACGTCGGCTATGCCCAGGAAAAGAACCCGGACCTCAAATTCACCGCGACCAAGGAAAGAATGGTATAGGTCGAGCTGGCGTTCAGCGGGGATTCAGCCACGCTGGACAAGGCTCGCCTGTCAGGTGAACATGTCGCCTTAACCAAGGCATCGACGATCTTGAGGGGAAGTAGCTATGATCAGGTTTCTATCCGTGCTGTTCATACTCGCCGGCATCGGCTTCGTCGGCTGGGGGACGTTCCGCTATCTCGACGCTCAGCAGGCGGGCGAGCGCGCGACGGCGATGTATGAAGAAACGGACGCCATAGCAGACAGCGGTCCATCATCGCCCAGCGCGTCAGCAGACTACGGCACCAGCAGCGCCTATTCGGCTTCGGACGAGGATACGTTTTCGACCGCAAGCACGCGCAGTAGCAGTTCGATGATGAGCCGGCTGCGCACCGTGCCGATCGCGCACGAGACCCCGAGGTCCGCCCGTTTCAATCGCAGTTTCGAGG
>NZ_JBARZC010000333.1:0-2246 GCF_049649345.1 Henriciella sp.
GTTCTTGTCTGCGGCATCCTGGAAAGCCTTCATGTTCTTGTCGGCAGCAGTCTGTGCGCGGTTCATGTTCTTTTCGGTGGCATCTTGGATCGCCTTCGCGCCCTTCTCGGCTGCATCCTGAGCAGCGTTGACCGACTTTTCGCCACGGGCTTCGAACGCCTTCAGCGCCTTGTCGAAATCCGCCTCGGCCTTGGCGATGCGGTCTCCGATCTGCTTGTCCGCGCGGGCGATCGCCTCTTCGACGGTCTTGCCCATGCGGCTCGAGAGATCCTCGAGCTGCCGTGTCGCGTCTTCTGCTGCCTTTTGCGCCTTTTCGAGGGCCTCGAGCGCAGCGCCGGGCGTCATGTCGGTATCGGAAGGCGCTGACTTGCTTGGTGCAGACGTCTGCTCGGCGGCCTTGGAAGATGTCTTGCGTGCCGGGGTCTTGGTCGTGCGGCGCGCGGTTGTCCGGCGGGTGGTGTTGCGCGAAGCGCCGGACCCATTCGTTGGCTTGTCGGACATTTCAGCATCCCCTCAGGTGGCCGTTAAAATCATTATAGGTTGTATGCTAGCGCTCCCTGCCCGATTCAGGAAGTGGGGTCCATGGCATTTTGCGGGCAGGCTGCACATTAGGTTAGCAGTCGGGGCGGGAGCATATCGATGCAACTTGCGTCTCGAAGCCCCGAACCGTCCGGCGTTTGATAACGATCCGTCGTCTGCCTCATTGTCTCAGGTCTACTGCGCGGATCCCACACGCCGCCGGCTGGTGATGTCACCGGAACCGGCGGCGGCGATCCGAGCAACAGCGTCGGCAAGCGGTTCTTCAACAACCGCCATATGGGTGGCGTTGGCGTGAACCAGATGCGTTTCATCCGTCATTATGCCGACATGTCCGGCCCAGAAAACCAGATCGCCCCGCCTGGAAGCTGCCTCCTGGGAGAGTTCCGCCCCCAGCCATGCCTCCTGCATATCCGTGTCGCGTGGTGCGTCCTCGCCCAATGCGGAAAACGCGGCCTGCACCAGCCCCGAGCAATCGATGCCCGCAGCGCTTCGTCCGCCCCAAAGATAGGGCACGCCCAGAAATCGCAGGGCGATATCGGCCGCGTCTACACCAATACTCCCCTTTTCAAGATGCGCCGCCGGAACAAAGGTCCCATCCGCGAGCGCCGCAAATGCGCCATTGAAACCGGTCACTGCGAGATGCGCAAGGAACGGAAAGCTGGCGCGCACTGGCGATTTCACGTCCGGGCGCGCATAGGCATGGCTGCTCAAGACCGCAACCCGTGCTGCGGGAGGTGGTTCGCCTCTTACGCAACGGCGCAACCCGTTCGCAGAAACATGGCCGACATAGCCATCGAGCCAGGATCTGCCCCAAGCCAAGCCATCCGCCGAGATGTCGAATACGGTGAAACGCTCGCCATGGAGCACCTGCGAGGCAATCTCGCTGTCTGGCTCGGATGAAAGCGTGAGATCGAGCAGCGGCGCAGAGACGACGTGATCCACGCCTTCCGCGAACCGCTCCGCTGCGACCTGACCAGCAAGCGCCGCGTCCGCGAGATCGGCGCGCGCGGCCAGCATACGCGACGGAAAGCGCGCGGCGTCCCAGATCATGGGCTGCAATAGCGCGTCTCGAGCATATCAAGCAGCGCCCGCGCGCCCTGACAGGCGCCGCCGCGCGGGCGCGCGGGTTTGGCACTGGGCGTCCAGCCATAGAGATCGGCATGGATATAAGCACGGTCCCGGCTCACGAAGCGGCGCAGAAACAGTGCCGCGGTTATCGAGCCAGCCATTCCACCACCGGGTGCATTATCCAGATCGGCGATGCCCGGCTCGATGAGCGGCTCATAGGGAGCCCAGAACGGCATGCGCCAAAGCGGATCTGCGACGCGCCTGGCAGAAATTGCCAGCGCGTCGGCAAGTAGGTCGTCATCGGTGTAGAATGGGGGCACATCCGGCCCGAGCGCCACCCGGGCAGCCCCGGTCAACGTGGCGAGGCTGATGATCAGTTCGGGCGTGTCTTCGTCGGCAAGCGCGAGCGCGTCCGCAAGCACGAGCCGGCCTTCGGCATCGGTATTATTGATTTCGACGCTGAGCCCCTTGCGGCTCGGCAGAATGTCACCGGGCCGCAGGGCCGATCCGTCGATCGCGTTCTCCACTGCCGGAACAAGCACGCGCAGCCGCAGATCCAGACCGAGTTGCATGATCATTGCGGCGAGGCCGAGCGCAGTGGCCGCGCCGCCCATGTCCTTTTTCATGATCGCCATGGA
>NZ_JBARZC010000334.1:0-4670 GCF_049649345.1 Henriciella sp.
GTCGAAGGCCTCGACCTGTCCCATCAGATGCTGCAGGTGGCGCGCGCCAAGCTCGCCCAGTCCGGGCTCAGCCAGGCGCGCCTTCGCCAGGGCGATGCGACCGCGACGCCCTTCGAGACGGCGAGCGCGGACGTCGTCATCGTCCATCAGGTGCTTCACTATCTGGAAGACCCTGACCGCGTCCTCGCCGAAGCGGCCCGCGTTCTCCTGCCCGGCGGAAAACTGATCATTGTCGATTTCGCCCAGCATGATCATGAGTTCATGCGCGCCGAGTTTGGCCACCGCCGCCTTGGCATTCGCCAGGACAATATGGAAAACTGGGCAGAACGCGCAGGCCTCGATCTCGCCAAGCCTGTGCGCTTCGACCCGCCCGCTGACCTTGAAAAAGGTATCGCCGTCCTGATCTGGGCAGCCACAAAACCCGCCAATCGCAAGGAGGCCGCCGCATGAGCGATCTGTCCGTCGCCACACGCCAGGCCGGCAAACGCCCGCACGTCTCGTTCGAATTCTTCCCGCCGAAGAATGAGGTGATGGATGAGCGCCTCTGGGATTGCGTGCGCCGGCTCGAGCCGATGCAGCCTGATTTCGTGTCCGTCACCTATGGCGCTGGCGGCTCGACCCGCTCGCGGACGCAGGAAACGGTTGCGCGCATCGCCAAAGAAACGTCGCTGACACCAGCAGCTCATCTTACCTGCGTCAGTGCGACGAAGGAAGACGTGCTGCAGACCGCGGAAGACTATTGGGAAGCGGGTGTCCGCCACATCGTGGCGCTGCGCGGCGATTCCCCTGACGGCATTGGCCAGCCTTGGCGCCAGACAGAGGGCGGCTTCAAAAATGTCATCGACCTGGTCGAGCGGCTTCGGGCCCACCGGCCCGATCTCGGCAAAGTGTTCGAAGTCTCGGTGGCCTGCTATCCCGAACCCCACCCCGACAGCCGCGGCTGGGATTTTGATCTCGCCCATCTGAAAGCCAAGCAGGATGCGGGCGCCGACCGGGCGATCACGCAATTCTTCTTCGAGCCGCAGATCTATTTCGAATTCCTCGACCGCGCACGCTCAGCCGGCATAACCATGCCGATCGTGCCAGGCATCATGCTGCAGCCAAATTTCAAGGGGCTGAAAAAGATCGCGGGCCTGTGCCAGGCCACCCTGCCGGACTGGCTGCACCAGCTCTATGAAGGCTTGGAAGACGATGCCGACACGCGGGACCTGATCACCGCCAACATCGCCGCCGAACTCTGCCACAAGCTTGCCGATGGCGGGGTAAAGCAGTTCCACTTCTACACGCTGAACCGGGCCAATCTCGCCCTGTCCACCTGTCACCTGCTCGGCCTGAAGCCAGCAAAAGCAGAGGCTGCATAATGACCGACCGTCAGAAACGTATTGCCGCCCTTAAATCCGCTGCGAAGGACCGCATCCTCGTCTTTGACGGCTCCTGGGGCGCCATGTTCCAGCGCAAGGGCCTCACCGAAGATGACTTCCAGTCAGACAAATTTACCCTGCCCGGCGAGCAGAAGGGCAATAATGACATTCTCTGCCTGACCCGGCCCGATGTCGTCCGCGAACTGCACGATGCCTATTACGCGGCAGGCGCTGACATCTCCGAAACAAACACCTTCTCGGCGACGACGATCGCGCAAGACGACTATAAGCTCGACGCCGAGACCGTGCGCCAGATCAATCTCGAAGGCGCGCGCATCGGGCGCGAAGCCGCTGATGACTGGAGCGCGAAAACGCCAGACAAGCCGCGCTTTCTCGCCGGCTCCATCGGCCCGCTCAACAAGATGCTGTCCATGTCCTCGGACGTGAATGATCCGGGCGCGCGCTCGGTCACATTCGACGATGTGTACCAGGCGTATCGACAGCAGGTGCAGGCGCTGAATGAAGGCGGCGTCGATCTTTACCTGATCGAGACGATCACCGACACGCTGAACTGCAAGGCCTGCATCAAGGCGATCCTGGATCTCGAAGCCGAGGGCATGGAAAAGCTGCCGATCTGGATTTCCGGCACGATCACTGACCGCTCGGGCCGCACGCTGTCAGGCCAGACGGTCGAGGCGTTCTGGAACTCGGTGCGCCACGCCAAACCCTTCGCCATCGGCCTAAACTGCGCGCTTGGCGCAGACCTGATGCGCCCGCACATCGCCGAACTCGCACGCCTCGCCAATACGCTGGTCGCGGCCTACCCCAATGCCGGCCTGCCCAATGAAATGGGCGAGTATGACGAGACGGCCGAGCAGACCTCCGGCGCGCTCAATGGCTGGGCAAAGGACGGCCTCGTCAATATCCTTGGCGGCTGCTGCGGCACGACGCCGGAGCATATTGCGGCGATTGCAAAATCGGTCGAAGGGCTGACCCCCCGCTCGCCCGCCGCGGAGCCGAAAGGCATGCGGCTATCAGGGCTCGAACCTTTCGCGCTCACAGGCTGAGGAGAGACTGGTATGGGCAAGACATATGACAAGCTGAACGACAAGCTGATCGAGTTCATCAAGGCGCAGAAGATGTTCTTCGTCGCCACAGCGCCGCGCGCCGATGATGGCCACGTCAATGTCAGCCCCAAGGGCTATGACAGTCTCATCGTGATCGACGAGAAGACAGTCGCTTATGCAGACCTCGGCGGCTCGGGCATCGAGACGCTCGCCCATGTCAATGAGAATGGCCGCCTCACCATCATGTTCTGCGCCTTCGAAGGCCCGGCCAATATCCTCCGCGTCTATGGCAAGGGCCGGACCCTGCAGTTCGATCATCCGGACTTTGAAACCGAAATCGGCCGCTTCCCGCCGGGCCATGAGCGGGCGCGCAACATCATTTATCTCGACATTACCAGCGTCGCCGACAGCTGTGGCTGGGGCGTTCCCTTTTACGAGTTCAAGGGCCAGCGCGATCAGCTGACACGGTATATCGAGAACAAGCCATTGGACGACTGGTACGAAAGCCGGATGCAGAAGAATGCGCAGAGCCTCGATGGTCTTCCGGGCATGGTACGCGGCAAGGCCTGATGCTCCCCAACGGCCCTGTCTCCTCCGGCGACCAGTTCATCTTCTATGGCCTCCTGAAACAGGGGGCTGCGGGCGCACCTGCGCATCTTGATTTTCCGCGTCACGGTGAATTTCTCGGTCCCTGCCGGTTCGAAGGCCGCATGCTCGATCTTGGCGGCTATCCGGGCGTGGTGCCCGGAGACGAGATCTGCCACGGCGTCCTCTACAGGCTCGATACGGCCCGTCTCGCCCGCGAGATGGACGAATTTGAAGGCATCCGCCCCGGCGACCGCGAAGGCTCGCTCTACAGGCGCGAAAAGACAGACCTGATAGATCCGTCCGGCCAGCCAGACGGCGAGGCCTGGATCTATATCTACAACCAGAAAACAGACGGCTACCCGGTCCTCGAAGACGGCAACTGGCCCCTCGAAAAAGGACGCGCACGCGTATGACTTCCTCTGCCTCCCAGACCTTCGTCAATATTGGTGAACGGACAAACGTTACCGGCTCGGCAAAATTCCGCAACCTGATCAAGGCTGGCCACTATGCCGCCGCCGTCGAGGTGGCGCGCAGCCAGGTCGAGAATGGGGCGCAGATCATTGATGTGAATATGGATGAGGGCATGCTCGACGGCGTCGAGGCGATGACGACCTTCCTTAACCTTATCGCCGCAGAGCCGGACATCGCCCGCGTGCCGGTCATGGTCGACAGCTCCAAATGGGAGGTGATCGAGGCGGGCCTCAAATGCGTGCAAGGCAAGGCGGTGGTCAATTCCATCTCGCTGAAAGAGGGCGAAGAGGCCTTCCTCGCCCAAGCCCGCAAAGTCCTCTCCTATGGCGCGGCCACCGTGGTCATGGCCTTCGACGAAGTCGGACAGGCAGACACCGCAGAGCGCAAGTTCGAGATCTGCGAACGCGCCTACAAACTGCTCACCGAAAAGGTCGGCTTCCCGGCAGAAGACATCATTTTCGACCCGAACATCTTCGCCGTCGCGACAGGCATCGAAGAGCACAATAATTACGCCGTGGATTTCATCGAGGCGACCAAGCGCATCCGCGAAAACCTGCCCGGCTGCCACGTCTCCGGTGGGCTTTCAAATGTCTCATTCAGCTTCCGTGGCAATGAGCCGGTGCGCCGGGCGATGCACTCGGTCTTCCTCTATTATGCCATCCCGGCCGGCCTCGACATGGCGATCGTCAATGCCGGCCAGCTCGACATCTATGACGATATCGAGCCGGACCTGCGCGAGGCTGTCGAGGACGTCATCCTCAACCGCCGCGAGGACGCCACGGAACGCCTGGTCGACATCGCAGAGCGCTTCCGCGGCCAGAAGGGCAAGGTCCAGGAGAAGGACACCAAATGGCGCGAACAGCCCGTCGCCAAGCGCCTTCAGCACGCCCTCGTCCATGGCATTACAGAATTCATCACCGAGGACACCGAAGAAGCTCGCCAGTCTGTCGAGCGCCCGCTCCACGTCATTGAAGGCCCGCTGATGGACGGCATGAATGTCGTCGGCGACCTGTTCGGCTCGGGCAAGATGTTCCTGCCGCAGGTTGTGAAATCCGCCCGTGTCATGAAGGCCGCTGTCGCCCACCTTACCCCCTTCATGGAGAAGGAAAAGGAGGAGCTCGGCACGGTCGATCAGTCGAATGGCAAGATCGTGCTCGCCACGGTGAAGGGCGATGTCCACGAT
>NZ_JBARZC010000335.1:0-2543 GCF_049649345.1 Henriciella sp.
CCTTGCCGCGCTGCGGGCCAGCCTTGAGACAGACGCCATACCGCCCCTGACACTCGGCCTGATCGCCCTGTCCTTCCCGGCTCATCTGGCAGCGCTCGTCCTCGCCTGGCGAAAAGTCTCCCGGCCATAAAAAAAGCGGCGTGGATTGGAAATCACGCCGCTTTCAAGGTGAGAGGCGGGGAACCGGGACGCCCGCCCCCTGCCTTTCTTGGCAGGGAAACGGCGCGTCTACCCGCCCCTAGAAACTGGCGAACCCGTTATCGATCCCCCAGAGATACCAGTTGTCGACCACAGTGCCGGTCAGCAGGATGCCGATACCGCCCGTAATCGGACAGAGAATGGCAAACCACCAGGCCCAGCGATGGATCGACTCCATCGAAGCGTTGAAGCCCATCGTCCAGCGCCAGAACAGGGCGGCGCGTTCAGACGCCGTACCCCGATCGACAATCTGCTCGATCTCGCGCTCCCCGCCATACCGGCCAACCGCCAGAATGGTCGCCCCGTGCATCGCAAACAGAAGCGCCGATCCATAGAGGAAGACGATCGAGAGCATGTGGAACGGGTTGTAGAAGAGGTTGCCGTAGATGAGCGAGAAATTATTCGTCCAGTCGAGGTGCGGGAAGATGCCGAACGGGACAGCCTCAGACCAGGTCCCCATCATCAGCGGGCGAATGAAGCCCAGCACCAGATAGAGCCAGATCGCCGCCGCAAAGGCCCATGACACGTGCGTTCCAAGGCCGAGCTGGCGCGCGCGGCGATAGGTGCGCACCCACCAGAGCAGGATTGCAGATGTCAGGAAGAAGCCCGCCATCAGCCACCATCCGCCCTCATTGAGCGGTGGAAAGACGCTGAGGCCATGCTCTGGCAGCGGCGCTTCAAGCGCCAGCCAGGGCAGCTGTCCGATGAATTTGATCGGATCCCAGCCCACCGACGCCCACATGTTGAGGCCGATGATCTCGATCGCGATAAATCCGCAGATCAGCGAGGCAACGCCTGTAGCGCCGAGATAGATCGGACCAATCTGCGCATCGCCGATCTTGCCGAGCCAGTAGCTGAAGCCCTTGAGCTTTTCGCGCGGCCAGTCGCTTTTCGGCAGAGGCACGCCCGGATCGTAATGACCGCGAACCTGAACCTGGGTGAAGATATTCTGATAGTCTGCCATGGTTCCGCCCTCCTAGCCGGCCCAAATCGGGATGTTCTTCCACCAGTCCCACCATGTGACCCAGGATCCCTCGTAAAGGGGGCCCGAGATGATGATGCAGACGGCGCTCCAGAAGCCGGCCGACAGGGCAAGGAAAAGTCCAACCCTGTGAATGCCGAGCGTCCCGACCGAATATCCCATGATGTCTCGAAAGAACGAGTTGTCGTGTTCGGGCGCCTTGACTGGCTTGTTCTTGCCCGGATTGGTTGCCGACAGCACCGCCCCGCCATGCATGGCGAGCGCAAGGCACGTCGTGAAGAAGAATGTAATGGCGATCATGTGCGCCGGATTGTAGTGGAAATTGCCGTACTGGTAGCCGGTGTTCGAGACCCAGTCCAAATGGCTCATGATGCCGTAAGGAAAGCCGTAGCCCCACGCGCCCATAAGGAAGGGACGGAAGACAACCAGGGTCACATAGGCCAGGATGGCAATGCCAAAGGCGAAGGGCACATGATAGCCCATGCCAAGTTTTCGGCAGATCTCCACTTCCCTCAGCATCCAGGATACGAAAGCACCTGTCGCGCAGAAGGTCACAAGCTGCCAGATCCCGCCCTCAGCAAGGGGGGCAAAGTGCAGCCCGTAACTGACATCCGGCGGATCGATACTGATCAGCCAGGGATTCCAGGTATCGCCCATAGAAGCGCCGAGAAAGATCAGCGCCGTGCCAAGGGCCGCGAAGAAAATGGACGTGACCCCGAAGAATCCAACATAAAAGGGCCCGACCCAGAAATCGAAGAGATCTCCTCCAACCAGGGTTCCTCCGCGAATACGGTATTTTCGCTCAAAACTAAGTAACGCCATCTCAAAGGCTCCGCGAAATTCGGGGTGGGCGTCGAGGATCGCGTTTCAGCGATCCTCGCGCATTTATAAACGCAGGCCTGCCCGCTATGATCGGTCAGATCCATCGAAATAGCCGCCGTCTGGGCCGGGGCTGTTCCAAGCCAGTTGAAACGCTCCGTGCTGAGCAGAATGAAGTGAATCAGCACAGCAAGCGTAAACAGGAAGATTGCCAACGCGACGAGCACGCGGCGTGGGTCAAAGAGTAACCAAATTCTCCACATGGTCGTGTCTCCTATCCAAAGTTGCTAAAGAAATTGCCGGCAAGGCGCATGCCTTCATCGACCATCGCGTAGCCTTCAGGCCCCGGGATCCATGGCCGCCACATCCAGACCAGGACGTGTGCGACAACCGCAATTAGAGTGAATATTAGGAAGCTCGACATGAAGATCTTGTGGAACTCCTGAGCTTCTGCCTGGGTGAGCCCGGACAGGGTCTCCGATCGATCGATCGCATCATTGGCCATGATATCCTCCTTTTTGGAAATGGGCCTTTGCCGCACTTA
>NZ_JBARZC010000336.1:0-2220 GCF_049649345.1 Henriciella sp.
GCTCGCCGCCGTTGAAGACCAGGCGCGCGCACAGGGGACGACGCGGCTCTATACCGAGGCCAGCGAGGCGGCGAAATCAGCTTTTGCGAAGGCTGGGTTTGATGTGCTGCATCGCCGTGAGCTGGAGGTGGATGGCGTCGCGATCCATAACTGGGCGATGGAGAAGCGGGTTTCCGCTCTGCCACATGCATCGGAGCCCTCATCCTGAGCGAAGTCGACGGACCAGAGCGGCGCTTTCTGTGGCTCGCCCCGTGGTTCGACTTCGCTCACCATGAGGCTGTGTTTTAAAGCCCAAGGCACTGCAATACAAAGCCAGCCCGCGCCTCTACGCTGACCTTCGGCAAATCGATCAGAACGTAGCCGCGCTTCGGATAGGCGATGCGGAGCCAGTGATATTCGCGAACGGCGTCTTCGAAGGGTAGCGGGCGTTCGTCGTCCTGCTGGTAAAGTTCCGGCCAGGGCGGGGCGAAGAAGACGGGGCGGGAGTAGAGACAGGCCTCGCCCCTCGCTTTCAGGTCTGGCGCGGGCGTGATTGACAGCCGCTCGAAATGGGCGAGCGCGTCTATCGCCGAGCGGTCGAAGAAGACCGGGGCATCCAAGTGTCGAACGCGCGCAAGACTGGCGGCGGCATGGTCGATGGCTTTTGCCACGAAGGCTTCCGGATTGACCCAGGGCAGAGCGTCGGACCCGGTCTCCAGTGCCTCGCGGACGATATTGCGCCCCGGCTCCTCGACCGTGGGAAAGCCGCGGCCGGCGAGTTCTGACAGGAGCGTGGATTTGCCGCCCGAAGAGCAGCCAGAGATGACGATGCGGCGCCGGTCTCTCATGATCTCATTCGTCCGGCCACGGATGATCGGCATAATCGACACGCTCAAGATAGAGCCCGTCCGCCGGCGCGACAGGGCCGCAAGTGGTGCGGTCGCGCGCTTCGAGGATGTCCTTCATCCAGCCGGGCTCCTGCATGCCGCGGCCGACCTCGACCAGGCTGCCGACAATCGACCGCACTTGCCGATGAAGGAAGCTGCGCGCCGTGGCGGTAATCTCGATCCGGTTGGAAAATCCCGTCACATCCAGCGTGTCGAGCGTCTTGACCGGCGTCTTGGCCTGACAGCCGGCATCGCGGAACGTGGAAAAGTCGTGCTGGCCGATGAGGTGTGAGGCGGCTGCCTGCATCTTCGCAACATCCAGCGGTACGGGAACGCGCCAGATCAGGCCCTTGTCGAAGGTCAGATGCGCGCGCCGCGTCATGATGATGTAGCGATAGGCCCGGCCCGTGGCTTCGAAGCGCGCATGGAAATCCTCGCCGACTTCGGCGGCCTTCAGCACAGAGACCGGATCGGGGCGCAAATGATGGTTCAGCGCGTCAGCAATCTTGCGGATGGGGCGCGGCTTGGCGAGATCGAGATGGGCGACCTGTCCGGTGGCGTGGACGCCCGCATCGGTGCGGCCTGCGCCCTGAACAATGACGGGCGCGCCATCGAGCGCTTCGGCGGCGCGCTCCAGCACGCCCTGCACTGTGGCAAGATCGTCCTGGCGCTGCCAGCCGGCATAGGGGCGGCCATCATATTCGACGAGAAGGCGGACGCGCTGGCTCATGCGGGCGCCCCGAAGGCTCCGGGATAGGTCAGCGTGCCGGTACGGGGAGCGGCGGGACTGAGCTCGATGCCCATGAAGGCCGGGCCAGACCAAGGGGCCTCATAGCGGGCGGCGACGCCCGGGCTGAAGCCGAATTTCGGATAATAGTCAGGATGGCCGAGCACGAAGACGAGCTGGCGTCCCTGACCTTCCATCATCGTCATGCCGAGCTTTATCAGTCCACGGCCTATGCCGGATTTCTGGCGTTCGGGCACGACGCTCATTGGGCCGAGACCTGCGCCAATGTCATTACCATTGATCAGAATGCGGAAGAACTGGATGTGGCCCAGTATCTCGCGGTCATTATGGGCGATGAGAGACGCGAGGCTGTCGCCATCTTCGGCGAGCCGGGCAACGATCTTCGCTTCGTCCGGCGTGCCGAAGGCCGCATCGTTGAGGGCGCCGATGTCTTCGGCGTCGTCAGGACAGGCCGGGCGGATCCAGATATCCTTCATCCGAACTGGCTCCGGGCCTCGATCTTGTTGCCGCGCAGGAAATCGTCTGCGTCCATGGCGCGAGAGCCGGGCTTCTGAAGGGTGAGCAGGCGCATGGCATGACCGTCGCCGCACGCGACGAGGAGGGTGT
>NZ_JBARZC010000337.1:0-3232 GCF_049649345.1 Henriciella sp.
TCATGCAGCTGGCGGTGAACCGGCAGGCCTTCTTCCCCCTCCCACCGGCGCGCCGAGCGTTCGCTGCAGCCGAGATAGGCGGCAATACGTTTCCAGCCCACGAGGCGGGCGGGCATATCCATATGGCGGCCTGATGATGTCAAAACGCGTCCTGTTTCAGAGGCTGACGATCTATCCTTACCAGATACCCGATCACCGGCGTGTGGCCAAACGCGGCCAGATGCGGCCAGCACGCCGGCAAGCCTGCGCCGCATCTTGCGGCAGGCGCTGGTGTTTGACCCTGATGGAGCCGTTCAACACCGGGGAATTTCAGTCCATGCCGTTTCCACGCGCCCATTTCTACGTCGCAGCCCTTCTGGTCACGACCTTCGCCGCCTTCATGCCGAGCTACTTCTCGATCCTGCCGCAAGCCCCGCTCGCCCATCATATCCATGGGGTGACGGCGACGCTCTGGATGGTGCTGCTGATCACGCAGAACTGGTCGATCCATCACCGGTTCCGCAAGGTCCATATCTGGTCGGGTATGGCCAGCATGGCGCTGGTGCCGGTTTTTACCATTGGCGGCATGCTGGTGACGCAACGCACGCTTTTGCGGGACTCTGCGTTCCGCCATTTCATCGGCGAGCGGCTGGCGCTTGTCGATCTGTTCTTCTCGATCGCTTTTGTCGCCTTCTATGCCTTGGCGCTGCGCTACCGCCGCACGACAGCGCTTCACGCCCGCTATATGCTGGCGACGGTCTTCATTCTGGCAGCGCCGGTCATTTCGAGACTGTTCGCGAACTATGTTCCGGGCTTTCTGGTACGCGGACCGCAGGATTTGCCGATCTTCGAGCAGTGCATCGATATTAGCTTCGTCATCGCGGGGGCCATCTGCCTGATTCTGGTCGTTCGCGACCGGCTGTCAGGTCAGCCCATCGCCCCGTTTGCGGCGGCCTTCGGCATGACGCTGCTTTCAGTCGCCTCCTATAAGTGGCTCGGCCGAACCGAGGCCTGGCTGGATGTTTCGGCGGCGCTTATGGCCATGTCGCCGCTTGCGATTGCGGTTGGCAGTGTGGTCTTCAGCGGTGCTGCGATCTGGATCGGATGGGCCTATCCCGCCCCGCGAAGGATGGCATCCAGGCCCCGTCCCGCGCTGCGACCGGCCGAATAGGGGCCGCAACCGGGCCTTGTCATCGCGCGGTGGATGCGCCAAAGCCCCGCTCATGGCGACATTTCCGTTCGAGATCAAAGCCCGCGATGGCGCGGCGCGCACCGGTGTCCTCGAAACCCCGCGGGGCGACATCAGGACGCCGGCCTTTATGCCGGTGGGCACGGCGGCGACCGTCAAGGCGATGTATATGGACCAGGTCGAGCAGGCCGGGGCCGATATCATCCTTGGCAACACCTATCACCTGATGCTGCGTCCCGGCGCTGAGCGCGTGAAGAAGCTCGGCGGGCTGCATGCCTTCTCCGGCTGGAAAGGCCCGATGCTAACAGACAGCGGCGGGTTTCAGGTCTGGTCGCTGTCGCAGCTGCGCAAGATGGACAAGGAGGGCGTGACCTTCCGCAGCCACATCGATGGCTCCGAGCACCGGCTCACCCCCGCGCGCAGCATCGAGATTCAGGCCGATCTGCTCGGCGCTGATATCTCCATGCAGCTCGATGAATGCACCGACTTTCCCTGCAGCCATGAAGAGGCGCTGCGCAGTCTCGACCTCTCGCTCGACTGGGGACAGAAGAGCCTTGATGCGTTTGGGGCGAGGGAAAAGCAGACGCTATTCGGCATCGTACAGGGTTCAAACTTTGCCGATCTGCGTGAGCGCTCAGCCAAGGGCGTCGTCTCTCAGGGCTTTGGCGGCATTGCGCTCGGCGGCCTGGCTGTGGGTGAGGGCCATGACCAGATGTGCGAGACGATCGACATGACCATGCCGCACCTGCCGGACGGGTTGCCGCGTTATGTCATGGGCGTGGGCAAGCCGATCGATCTCGTTGAAAGCGTCGCGCGCGGCATCGACATGTTCGACTGCGTGCTGCCGACCCGCGCCGGACGCCACGGCCAGGCCTGGACGTGGGACGGGCCGATCAATCTCAAGAATGCGAAATTCGCTGAAGACCTCAGCCCGCTCGATGAAGCCGTGCCTTGCCCGGCAAGCAATGACTATTCACGCGCCTATCTGCACCACCTGATGAAGGCTGGCGAGTATCTGGGAGCGATGGTCCTCTCCTGGCACAATACAGCTTTCTTCCAGGCGCTGATGGCCGATCTGCGGGCGCAAATCGCAGCCGGCACATTTGCTGCGCGGCGCGAAGAGCTTAGTCTTCGATGGGATAAGACCAAGTCGGTGCCGCGGACGGCGTCCTAGGCTGGGCGGGCTGCGTCTCAGCGTCATGGCGCTCGCCGATCGGGTCGAGGCCGCTGGTATCCACATCATCAGGGACAAGATCCCACGGATCCTCCTCCAGGGCGGGCAGCTCACCGGTCGTTTCTGGCTGTTGCTCGAAGCCGTCCGGCACGTCGCCGCGAAACTCGACCCTCTGCTCTTCGACGAGGGCCTCGAAATCGGGGCTCGCAGCGCCGTCGCAACTTTTCATCGCGCCGATGGCTTTGAGATAAGTGCGCCTGTGCGTGCCCTTGTTGATGGCGCGCTTGATCTTCGCCTGATGGCGTTTGGCGCCCGAGAGCTGGCGCACCCAACCGCGATAGGGGATCAGGCCGCCGGCCTCGGAGGCGACAACCTTCAGGAGGCTGTCGGAGGCGGTTCCGGCCGCCTTGTCAGACAGCGTGCTGTCATCCTCTTCCTTGGTCGCATCGAAGTCCGGCCCTAGCACTGCGTTAAGCGCGTCGACCGAGGCGCTGATATCGGCGCAGCTGATATCGGCCGGGACATCGTAAGGATTGGAGATGTCGGTCAGAACAGGCGGGATGTCCTCGCGCCTGAGATTGAGGTCTTCAAGCGGGGTCATCGCCGCATCGGCAAGGCCCGCACGGGTTTGCGAGACAGCTTTTTCAGTGGCTGTCTGAGCAGACTGGCTGGCGCACGAGGCCAATACGACGAGCGCGCCGGCAGAAATAAGCAGAGTGTGTTTCATAGCCCTGCGATTCCACGCGGAAACGTGGGCAAAAGAATGGCATCAACTGACCTGCATTTCACTCCAATAGCAGCGTTGACCTCTCAGGCGCACTCGACTAGGTAGGCCGCTCGGCGCGCCCATAGCTCAGTTGGTAGAGCAACTGACTTTTAATCAGTAGGTC